>NZ_JABDWD010000009.1:0-253555 GCF_019685115.1 Rhizobium sp. NZLR11
GGGCAGGGGTTTGGGGGGAGGCGGCTTAACGTCAGCAGGAAAGAGATCGAAGCCAAAGTAATGGCCCACCGTCTTCAAGTGTTTCATATCGTTGGAAAGAAGCACCGTTCCCATGACCAGCGAGAGGGAAATCGTCAGCAGCAACCAGAAGACCACGGGAATCTTCCGTTTTCCCACCGGCAGTTTCGCATTTGCGGACGATGAATTCTCAGGCAAGCTTGTCTTCTCCGGTGCGAGAAGGGTTTCGATCGGGCTGTCTAAATCCAGCAGTATACATTTATCCGTTAAATATCTTTGGCTTCGTGTCGGCAATTGGACGCCTTTGGGATGTGGTACTGGCGGGCAGCCGCTGCTCCCGCGGACAAGGGTTATTATGTCGTCGGCGTCGATCTTCCGGCGATGGTATTGCCAAGGCCAATATCAACTATCCCAACCTCCCGCGGAATATCGGCTCGGCCTATGACGCTCGTCGCTCAAAAGCCTCTTTAGAGACGGCGTCGAAGTGGCGCCGATTTCGAACAGCATTCGTCAATTTCGAGGGGTGCGGCAGAGCGAGAGAGAGCGCTTTATGCAGCCTCTCCAGGGCATCCGCTGCAATAATCCACAGGTTGTTTTTTTACTGGGTGCAGTGCTGAAAAAAAGTCCTTACCAAATATTTACTTTTAGTTGCATTTTTGCTTAAACTCTCCATTATACAGCTGGGCGTGCTGATGAGGTGGGAGACTTATTCACATGAAGGCTAAATCCCCGAATTCGATCGACGTCTATGTTGGCAACCGCGTGAGGATCCGGCGAAAGACGCTCGGGATGACCCAGCATGGTCTGGCCGAACTTCTGGGCATTACCTTCCAGCAGATCCAGAAATACGAAAAAGGCACGAACCGAATAGGCGCCAGCCGTCTTCAGCGCATATCCGAGATTCTTCGCGTGCCCATCGGCTTTTTCTTCGAGAACGGCGGTTCTGGACCGATCGAAGGCGAGACTAGCGAATTGAACAAGTTTTTGTCCTCGAAGGAGGGGCTGGCGCTCAACAAGGCATTCATCGCCATCGAGGATCCGAATATCAGGCAAAAACTGGTGGCATTGGCCAAAAGTCTGGCGGTCGCGGGATTCTCTGAGATCGACGGTGAGTTGCATGATCCGGTTGTAAACGGCTAAGGACGGATCGTGCTTCATCTGCAGGCATTCGGCGATCTGCGGTTGATCGAGACGAGTGGCGACTTGGTTCGCTACCGGATCAAAGGGCTGTTGACGACAGCCTGTATTTTTGCCGGCCATTATAGGCATACCTGGCGAGGCAGGCGCCGTCGTTCGTCGGCGCAGGTGCCTTCGGCTACGTCGATGGCTGAGGCGGTGTCCTGACACACCGCGCCCACTATTCCGACAGGATCATGTCGCCGGGGGAAACTCTTTCCCGCGTCGAACCTCTTTTGGCCAGATTCGGCATTACCAGGGTTGCACGACATACCGGATTGGACGACATCGGAATCCCTGTCTGGTGCGCATATACCCCGAATTCGCGGTCGATCGTGATTGCGCAGGGAAAGGGCCTGACCGATCTGGACGCCAAGGTATCCACTGTCATGGAAGCCCTCGAACGGGCGGTCGCCGGCGAGCCGTTCGTCAAGCTCGTTCACGGTTCCTCTTCTCGCTTGCAGGCGATGGGCTGCGAGGTCGACAGGTTGAGCTGCCTGACCGCCGTCCATAAACCCGATCTCGGGCCGGACGACGAGACGGAATGGGTTGCCGGCGTCAATATCCTCAGCGGCGGCGAGATCCACATTCCCTTCGAAGCGGTGGTGCTCGACCGGACGCGTAATGCGCGATACTGGATGTCGTCGGATGGCTTGGCTTCGGGAAACAATGCCGAGGAGGCAATCTTTCATGGCGTACTGGAGCGTATCGAGCGCGACGCCCATGTGTTGTGGCAGGTCGGCGGGGAAGCCGATCTTTATGCCCGCTGCGTCGATCCCCGCGGTTTTGGGGATGGCGCCCTCAACGGGCTGATCGACAAAATCGAAGCATCGGGATTGGCGCTCAGGCTGTTCGATATTACCAGCGACATCGCAATCCCCTGCTTCACCGCCATGCTGGCCCCCGGGGAGCTTGTTCCGGCCCCCAGGCATCTTCACGTCAGGAGTGATCTTCGCGGTGGCAGGGATCTTCGCCGTAAGAGGGACATTCGCCTTGTCGAGGTAACCGGCGGCACCGGGGCGCATCCGTTCCCGGTGCGCGCGGCCATTCGCGCGGTGACGGAAGCCGTGCAATCCCGGCTGACCCATATTAGCGGCGCCAGGGACGATATTTCGCCTGCAACTTTCTCGAGATCCCTCCCGCCGCTGATGCGGCGAGCCTTCGATGCGGTTGCCGCACCGCCTGCCACCCTCCATCGTGACGGTGCGGCAGGCCAGCAACAGGATCTGACGCATCTGCTGCAACATGTGCTTGACGCGCTGCGCAGCAGAGGGATTGCTTCGGTCATCACAGTGCGCCTCAGCGACGACACGCTTCCCTTCAGCGTCGTCAAAGTCGTTATCCCTGAACTCGAAAATCCAGAGGGGGAACGCGCCCGGCGATTTGGGACTAGGGCACTGGCCAAGGCGATAGGGCTTTGAAGATCATTTTCGCAGGTCCCAGTCTTCCCGATGCGGCGTTGCTTGCCGGCGAGGCGATCCGCGTCCTGTCGCCTGCCATGCAAGGCGATGTCCTGGCTCAGGTGGAGCAGGGCGCCAATGTCATCGGCTTGATCGACGGCTGCTTCGAATATGCCGCACCGGTTTGGCACAAGGAAATTCTCCATGCACTCTCGCTTGGCGTGGCCGTCCTTGGGGCAGCAAGCATGGGCGCCTTGCGGGCCGCGGAATGTCATCCGTTTGGGATGATCGGGATCGGCCGCATTTTCGAGGACTATCGCTCCGGCCGGCTGGTCGACGATGCCGCCGTCGCACTCATCCACGCGCCGAGCGCACTGAGCAGCAAGCCACTGACGATCCCGCTTGTCAATGTCAGCGCCACGCTCGATGCGATGGAGGATCGCGGGCTGTTGGCAGCCGGGTTGCGCCAAAAGCTCGAAGATGCCGCAAGCGCGATCTTTTTCAAGAAGCGGACCTGGCGGGCGATCGTCGAGCAATGTGCTGACATGGCCGAGCCCGGCCGTCCGCAACTGCTGGCGGCCCTTGCTTCGAATTCCGTCGATCAAAAACGTATCGACGCGCTGGAATTGCTGAAGGCCGTGCAGGACGCCCGCGACATTCGCTCGAATGCCGATCTGCCTTGGACACTGCATGAGACCTCATTCCGGACTCGACCTGCCCCGTGAATCGAAGGCGGCAATGTCACCGGGGGTTGTGTCACGCTTTTTTCACGGGCTGGATCACGTCAGCGCGCGTATCATTCCTTCAATTGAAGGGAGAAATGCACATGGGCGTGACATTGGCTGCCAAGAGAGACGCAGACCGCGCGGCGGAAGACGGTCCCGACGAACTCATCGCGCTGGCGCGAATGATCGCCTATGCACGGCAGGTCGCTCAGGATGTCAAACTGCAGCTCGCGACGAACTGCCTCGATCTGGCGCTCGAGGCCGTGAAGCAGGAGGTGGGGGAGGGGTTGACCAAGGAATTGGCCGAATTGAGTTCGCCGGTCCCGCAAGTAAGCGTGAGATGTCATTAACGCGTCGATCACGCGACTTCACACCTTCGAACCCACGCATAACCGCGAAAATCAACATCGATTTTCGCGGTTATGCGTATGTGAGCACTCGTCGATCGAAGCAGAGCCCTTCGATCCCGTCGCGGGGGAAATAGCGGATTGAAGCCGAACCCGCGCGTTGGCAATCGACCAATTGCGGCTAAGAGAAAGCCCGGCTAGTTGCAGGTCGCTGATGGTCGGCGCGTTAGGATTTGCCGGTTCCCGTCACATGGGTAGTTTCAAGCGAACGACAAACGATCTTCTTGACGTTGCTTCCGGGTAGGGAAGCGGCGCGAATTCGCGTTTACATGTCTACTGCGCGACCGGCCGATCGAGGGCCGGTCCCTGATCTCAATGGGTCAGATTGCGCTTCTGGGCCAGCAGTAAAATGTAATCGTCGGCAATGTCTGCGATGGCCATCGCGACTTCCGCCGGATCGCACCCCTCGACCCTCGTATTTGCAATGAACTGATAAACCGCCTTCTCGATCTGCTTCCGGCAGATCATCACGCGTTCATCGTAACCAAATTCCGGAATATGCGATGCCATATCACTCATCAGGTCGGCTCCCTCACTACTTACAGTGACCATGACACAAATTACAAGTTGAGCAAGCAAATGCTTTATGAAGGGTTAATTCCCTCTCGAGGTGCGGCCATTTCGACACAGGTTTGGCATACCATCAGACCTTCCGGCGTGTTGAAACGAGACGGGTCTAGGGATGCCGGGCGTGTCGTGTCGAAAGGATCCCGCACGAGGCCGACGCATCGGCCTGGCACCGGTATCTCAATCAGCTGTGCCGGAATCCCTGCACCGGATTGCGAAATCAACGGATCGGTTGTTGCCGGCTTGAGCGGCGCAATTGTTCCATGTCGTGCTGTGTAACCGCCTGATTCTGCGATATATTGAACCATCGTACATCTCCGCTGCCTTCATCCGGCGGTCCTAAACTGCACCGGCACCTCTCGGGCGCGTCATCATCTCCATGACCGTCAGGGCCGTCAATTGTGATCCTGCCGTCGGTATGCCCGGCAGGTTGTCGGGCGGCTGCGGGGGAACGGTTTCGGTCGATTTTCTGCTCTCTGGGAAACCGAAACCGAGGCCGACGGATAAAACAAACTGCGACTGGTCATCGTAGTTATCAAGTAAATTTTTATCAAAAGGTTAAATAATAAGTTTCAGACAGAGGTTGTATTTAAGCATCAATCAAAAGGCGAATTAAATTCTAAAATGCAATAATCGCATGGCATATCTATTAATAGTCTCAATAATTTTATTAGTTTCTATCATGCGCCTATGTCGACCATGTTACATGATCGGATTGAGGAAGTTACGTTCATGCGTAAATAATTCGGTTACCGACAGAAAGTATAGCTTCTGATGCGGGTTGACGAGCGACGCACCTGCCATCCTCATTCGAAAATGTGAGGTTGTCTCATTGAGCGTATCTCTTCCGCGCGACATCACTGTCCGATGCAATATTTTGCGATGCCGACATAGAGGCAACAGCAATCGCTTGCGACAATCTTCCGCAAGCAAAGTTGAGGACCCGTCGGGGTGGGTGACGGGTCCTCCGGTAGGAAACGCTTGCACAGTGCGTAGGTATGATTGCAGTTAAATTCGATCTTGTCCAAGATTATTATTGGGGTTATTATAATTTATGTAAATTATTACTTTAGCTATGGTTCTCCGGCGTAGTATCCTTCAAGGGTCGCCGAATGGAGAGCTCACTCCGACGAGCATTTTCAACCATCTATAATTTTTAGGACCAGGCGGCGACTGTGTCTTAGCTGCGCGCGGTCGGGCGGCCGCAGCCGGCGAGAATGCCGATCAAGCAATTGAGCATACCGTTCGATCCACCGCAGATGCGAGGCCTGAGCGATGCGAAACGGAGTACCGTTGCCGCCAAGCTGGCAAACCTTCTGATGGCCGCGGCCGGCGTCGCGGCGAAGGAGGCGAGCAATGACGAGCAATAATCTCCTTCCCGCCACGGTGCTGAAGCGCAAGGCGGGATGGATACAGATCAGCTTCCTCATAGGTAGATGGTGACCGTCTTTTTGGCGGCGCGCGTCGCTTTTGCACCGGCAATCTGTCGACTACGAACAGCTGCTGGCTAGAAATATCTTGTCGAATAACCATTACTCCATCTATTGAAACTCAAACGTCCATCTTGGTGTAACTTCTTTGCGATCGTGTGGAGTTGAGAGCTTGAAGAAATCGGCAAGAAGTGAAGCAACTGTTGCTGTTGTAATCCCGGCCTACAACGCGGAACGAACTCTGGCTGAAACAATCAGCAGCGTTCGCAATCAAACGCATCATGCGCTCGATATCGTCGTGGTGGACGACGGTTCCAAGGACGATACCCTGGCCATTGCGCAAGAAATCGTTAAAATTGATCCGCGCGTGCGAGTATTGAAGCAAAGAAATTCAGGCGTCGCTGCTGCTCGAAATGCGGGTTGGCGCTCTACCCCTGCCGACCTAGTGGCATTCCTAGATGCTGATGACCTTTGGTCACCTGATAAAATTGAGCGACAATTGGTGGCATTGGAGACAGGCGGCCCACAAGTCGGGCTAGTCTACACTTGGTATGCGATGATCGACCATAAGAATTACGTCATTTACCGGAGCAATGAGATTTCCGTCGAGGGAGATGTGCTCGACGAAGTACTTGCCAAAAACTTCATTGGAAATGGAAGCTCGCCACTCGTACGGCGGAATGTCCTCGAGGCGACCGGAGGATTTGACTCCTCACTCCAACAGCGCGAGGCGCAGGGATGTGAAGATTATTTCTTCTACTGCCTGGCCGCTGAACTCTCGCATTTTGTAGTGGTGCCGGATCATCTTGTCGGCTATCGCCAAACCCCCGACAACATGTCAGCCAATCTGACGCGAATGCTTCGGTCCTGGATTCTGGTCGCGGATGAAATGCTAACGAGACACCCGGAAAAGGGTTTTGCAATCCGGGCCGGCCTACGCCGCTGTGGCCGGTGGCTCGCCCAGAGGGCTGTTGAACAAGGCCAATATCGCGCGCTCATCGGACTTGTGGCTACCATGTCGCGACATAACAAGCCAATTGCCGCCGAGATGCTTGTGGTTGACGCGAGATCAAAGGCAATGACGAGCCTCAAAAAAAAGGCCCGATCATGGCTGAAGCAGGAACCTAATTTCTCTCCAAATCCCAATCATCGCTTTGCTCTAGGAACAAAGTACGATGCGGGTTGGACGGTGGACCCCCCCATTCTTGTCTCAGCCAAATAGCAGATTTGCGAACTCTGACTGGGTGATCCCGCGAAAAACCTCCTGTCTTTTCAATGCGAGCTTATCGGCATCCGCCCGCACCGTGCCGCCGACGCAGCTTAACCCGATCCGGTAACCACATTGTTCGGCTATGTCCCGGATAGCGGGGTCGAAGTCGCCGTACGGATAAGCGACCGCCAGCACTTCTCGACCTAGGCGTTTTTCAAGCATAGCTTTGGAGCCAGCAAGCTCTCGCAATAGGCTCTCCGGTGCCAGGGCAGGTAAACGCACGTGCCGGACACCGTGGGCGCCCAGCGTCACGTCGCTGTTCGCGACTGCCGCAAGTTCCTCCCAAGTTAGCAGTGGAGCCGGCGATCCATAGGCCGAATCCCATATTGCGGAGCCGCCGACCCTATCGGTTGGGACAAAGAGTGAGGATGGGAAGCCGTATCGATGTAGCAGTGGGAGGGCATGCGTCATGAAATCGCGCGTAGCGTCGTCGAAGGTCAGGACTAATGTCTTTTCTGGCGGTTTGGCACCTTCATCGAAACAAGCAAGCAGCCGGTCCAAAGTCATCCCGCGCCATCCGGCGTCGCGCAGGAAGGCCAGTTGAGTTTCGAAGGCCTCCGGAGATTGGCGGTATCGAGCAAGCTGTTCCACACCGTCGTCCGAAATCTGATGATACATCAAGATCGGGACATCGTTCCAGTCGGCGGCCGCTTCCACAACTTGCCCCCCTCTCCAGCGTACTTGGCTAGCGACCTGAAGAGGCAAAGGCTGCGCCGTGTTTACTTCCACGCGTGTCGGCTCAAGGAAACCCCCGTGCTCCACCTTCTCGAACCTTTGGATTCTATAGAGCGGACTCTTGGCTTCGACCGAGAGAGTTAAATCCGGATGCCGGTCAAACATCTCACCTATGCCGACCGCACCGAATTCATGCGGCCACCCAAATCCTGTCTCATGCGGCATATCAATCAGGAGGTTGGCGTGGGCAGTAACGAACCAACCACCAATGCGAAGACTGCCCGCAATCTTATCGACTATCTGCTGGAGTTTTTCTCTGTTCTCGAAATAGTACAGAACTTCACTGCAGACAATGAGATCGTAAGGCCCTTCTAGCTCGTCGCTCAAAAGATCCAACTGCCGATAGGTTACCGCGGAATCATGGTCCTGAAGCGAGGCCGCTCGAGCGACTGCCGACGCCGAAATGTCGGTCGCCAGCAGGTTGTCGACGCGGGAGGCCAACATCCGTGTAAAGGTTCCTTCCGCGCAGGCCAGCTCAAGGCCGTTTGAAAAGCGCCGATCGTCCAACAACGAGAGTGTTTGAAGATATTTCACGGTCTCATAGTTGTTTCGGTAGTCCCAAGGGTCGACCTGGGAAAACAGCTCCTCCCAGTACGCCTCCGTATCGTATCTCGGCACCTCATCGCCCGCTGGGCCGGTTTTTTTCGACGGCGTCTCCTTGGACATCTGCGTTGAGGCTGCAACCGCCCGCTGGGTTTCCTCTTCAACGATTCGATCGAATTCAGCGCGCCCGGTATGCGCCATGCCTGATATCGAGTCGACACGTGTTGGTGTCGGCTCCTTCTTGCTCCACCAACCCGTTACTGTCTTGGCTTCGGCCCAATTTGATATTTTCGCCATGAGCTTCAGCACCTGTTGAGCTACTCCGCTGTAGCTTGGCGCTGCCATGCTGGCGGAGGCGGCGCGCCCGTCATCCTGATCAGGAAGATTGACGAAGCCATCTTCTGCCAACAAAACCGCTGTTGGGTGCTTCAGATCGTCGAACTCCGGGCCGAATACCGTCCTAAGTCGACTTCGGATAGCATCCGCTTCGATTGCTCCGAAGACAACAAACTCCAGTTGCCCCAGCAGCGTCGAACCTCGCCAGATGCAACAGCGCAACCGCTCAATGCCGGGCAAGATAAGGTCAACGATAGGTCGATCCAAATCAATTGGCTCTATTTTTGTTGTTCCGATCGTGCTGGGCACGTCGGTCGGCAGCTGGTCCGCGACCTTTCGCTCCAGTGAACGAATCAACAGGGAACCAAAAGCTTCTTGGGGACCATGCCGATTAAACCAAGCCTCTAGGTCCGGAAGCTTGCCCTGGATCTTCGACCAAAGTCCGGGCCAAATCGGCTCGTCGGGGAAGGCGCCGACCACAATCCCGTCCATTATTATTGCACTGAGCGCGTAGGCGTCAGCGTCAGGTGGGATAGGCTCCGCCACCCGCTCAAGCAGTTCGCCAGGATTGTCGCCCTGACCTATTGAGGCGCCGACAAGCCAGATCGCGAGATACCAGCACGCCGTTCCCAACGCAGCTTTTGTTATTCCCTGGGCGAGCGCCGGCACCGGATAGGCGATGCGCGGATCGGAATGGTGGCCGCGCCGGATCACCTTAAGACCAAAATCGAGATGCTTAACCCTGTTTGACGACAGCGAACCGGCCTCTACGCTAACGTCGGCCATCAGGCCTTCGACCGGCGCAAATTCGGCGCCAACTCGAGCGAGGCGCTGCCACAGGTCCCAGTCCTCGCACATTGCCATCTCCGGATCGAAGCCGCCGAGTTCTGCAAGCCGGGACCGGCGAAGCAAGGCGGCGTGGATCGCGAAGGGGCAATAGCGCGCTGCTTCGGCAAACGGATTGTCCATTTTCACTGCCGGGTGAGACTGCCACCAGGGAGCACCATTTTTCAGACGGCGCCAACCGCAATGCAGAATGTCGGCCTGCGGCAAAGTTCGAGTGTGATTCAGCATGGTTTCGAGATGGAAGGGTGCCAGCGCGTCGTCTGAGTCGAGAAAGACGACCCAGTCGCCTTTCGCCTGTGCCAGTCCCGCATTGCGAGCAGCTGAAACGCCGCGCTGCTCCTGCCGCAGCACACGGAAGCGCGTATCCCGAGCCGCGAAACGGTCCGCGATCTCAGCGGTCCGATCGGTTGAACCATCATCAATGATGAAGCATTCCCAGTCGGCATGACTTTGCGCTATCAGGCTTTCCAAAGTCGAAGAAATCGTTGTTTCCGCTCCATGCGCCGGTGTAATGATGGAAACCATCGGCATAATTGTTGCTTCCTACGATAACGATCACGCTAGTGTACCGGGTCAGTTCGCGAGTATGATGATCTTTACTACTTTGAGGCAAGGTGTATTTAACCGGTGGCAGAAGTGAGCCGAAATGCCTGAACATCTCAAGGATGATGCGCTTGATCGCGCGAAGCGACGGGACCAATGCTGGCGTCGTGATCAGTGGAAGCCCTTGATCCACGTCTGTCTGCAATGGAACGATTTGCTGTTAGAACTTCTGGCACGCGATCTGAAGATGAGATATCAACGGTCCGCAATTGGCCTCGGCTGGTCCTTGATGCGGCCATTGAGCCAGCTGTTGGTTTTTTCGCTGATCTTTCGTAAGGTCCTGCCCCTAGATATTCCCCATTACACCACTTTCGTCTTTTCCGGCGTGTTGGCCTGGGGTTGGCTCAGCACTGCGGTGCCCGCAGCGACGACTTCCATAACCGGCAGCAGCGAACTGGTGCGCCGGCCGGGCTTTCCGATCGGGATACTTCCTGTTGTCGCAGTCATCACACAGGCAGTTCACCTTCTGCTCGCTCTGCCACTCCTCTTCATCATCTCGTTTATCGAGACCGGGGGCCCGACTTTGAGCGTCGTCGCACTTCCACTCGTCTTCCTTGCGCAGGCGCTGTTCACGATGGGCCTGTCCTATCTTGTTGCGGTTGCGCATGTCCACTTCCGGGATACTCAACATTTGGTAGGCGTAGTTTTGATGCTGGGTTTCTACCTGACACCCGTGTTCTACAGCCCACTCAAGGCGAGTGAGCCGATGGCCTTAATTCACACCTGGAACCCGATGGCCTGGATTCTCGAGGGGTACCGCGCCATTTTCGTCGAACACGCGTGGCCTCCCGTTGATATCTATTGGAAGACTGCGCTGATTTCTTTGCCGATGCTATTTGCTGGCATTTGGCTGGTCGAGCGTGGCAGCGCACGCCTAGTGGACGACCTATGAGACAAGGCGCCATCACCGTCCACGATGTCGGCAAGCGCTACCGTGCGCAAGGGGGTGCACGCTCTACCACCCTGAAGGGTTACCTTTTGTCCGGACGGTCCGTGGTACAGTCGACAAGCTTTTGGGGCCTGCGCCACATCAGCTTCGCGGTTGCGCCAGGGCAAGCTGTCGGCGTGGTCGGGCTAAACGGGGCCGGGAAGTCCACTTTGCTGCGTCTGATCGGCGGTGTTGGTCGTCCGGACGAAGGGCAGATCAAGGTGATGGGTCGAATTGGCGCCTTGCTCGACATCGGGGCGGGCCTGACCGACGATTTGACGGGGCGCGAGAACATCTTCCTGCTGGGTGTTATCGCGGGAATGCGGCGGACCGAGGTTGCCGAGCGGTTTGACGAGATTGTAGCCTTCGCCGAGCTGGAGGCGGCCGTTGAGAATCCGGTTCGCAGTTATAGCACCGGGATGCGTATGCGCCTGGCATTCGCCGTGGCAGTTCATGTGCGCCCGGACATCTTGCTTATCGATGAGGCCCTCGCCGTAGGCGACCAAGCCTTCCAGCAGAAGTGCATTGCAAGAGTGAAGGAGATACTGAAGGACGGCGCCACTATCTTTTTCGTGTCACACGACGTCTCGCAGGTAAGAGAAATCTGCGATCACGTGCTGTTCCTGAGAGGCGGACGCGTCGTGGGCTACGGACCAATCGACGAAATGCTCCCGCTTTATACCTCGGCTGTCGAGGCGAAGGTCGCCAGCGTTCCGCACGAACCGTTCGCCGTTACAAAACTGCCCGTCGAACTTGTGCCGCAGGTCAGCCGGTTCGGCAATGGCGAACTCCAGATCACAGCCGTAGTGTTGCTGAACGAGCAAAGCACGCCGACAAGTACCATCGTTGCGGGCGACCGGCTGTCGATTTCACTGACCTATGTTGGCGCCACTAGAGATCGCAACGCCGTTATCGTCATCGGCATCTACGCGGCGGACGATACGTGCTGCTTCGAGACCGACAGCAAGTTGGCCGAATTCGCCCCTGTCGTAGACACGGACACGGTGCGCATCGAAACATCACTCAATCGTATCGACCTGGCGCCCGGCGACTATCGCGTTACTGTAGGCCTTTTTTCGGCAGACTGGCAGCAGGTTTACGATTATCACGCCGAAGTCTATCCTCTCGCCGTGACCGGCCCCGGCCCAAGAAAGGGTATGCTGAATCCTCCGACACAGTGGGAGCAGGTGCAGTCGCGCCCCACCGCGACCTCGCCGGACCACGGCTCATTGGGTCAGCGCAGCTTGGATCGGAACTCCTGATGCGCCTTGCGGTTCGAGACATCGACATTCTTTACCTTCCGCCAGATTTTGAACCGACCGATGACTATCAGGGTGCACTTGTGCTGATCCGGGTCGCCGGTCGTCCGTGCGGCCAAGCTGTGATCGCCTTCGACACCGATGGCGGCAAGACGCCAATTAAAGACCGGATTCTGTCTGCGGCCAGTTCGTCGGTGTTCGAGGCTTGGCTGAGGCATCGGCTGGCCCTCCCTGACCCGTCGCCGACTCCAAGTCAGCTGCCGAAAGCTTCCGTGGTGATTTGCACGCGCGATCGTACCGAAGATCTGGAGCGCTGCCTCACCGGGCTTTTGGCTATGCCCGATAAGGCCGATATTCTCGTCGTCGACAATGCCCCATCGAACGAGGCCACGCGCGATTTAGTCGGGCGCTTCGACACTGTGAGATATCTGCGCGAACCGCGTCCTGGTCTTGACGTCGCGCGCAATACTGCCCTTCGCAACACAGAAGCAGACGTCGTCGCCTTCATCGACGACGATGCGGTCCCCGACCCGCTATGGCTTAGAACCTTGCTTCGCAATTTCGAGGACCCCCTAGTGCTGGCCGTAACCGGCCTTACCATGGCGGCAGAGCTGGAAACGGACTCGCAGATCGCCTTTCAGCATTTTGGCGGTTTTTGCCGTGGTTTCAGGCGTCAGGTCTATGATGCCCATAACCTGGACCCATTCATGGGATGGCATGCGGGTGCCGGTGTCAACATGGCGTTGCGCCGAACGATCGTTGATGCGGTGGGGTGGTTCGACGAGGCTCTTGACGCTGGAACGCTAAGTCTGGCTGGTGGTGACACAGACATGTTCCGGCGTGTGCTCGAAGCCGGATATCGGATCATCTACGATCCCGAGGCTCTGAACTGGCACCGCCATCGTCGCTCAAGCAAGGAACTGCAGCAGCAGATGTATGGCTACGAGGTTGCATCGTTCGCCATCCTGACGAAGGCCCTCCTGTTCGAGGGAAACCCGCGTGCGCTCCCTCGCATGGTTCGTTCGTATCTCAGGCTTCTTCGGCGGTTGTTTCAACCTCGACGGAGACACCAATTCAGCCTGCCTTACAACGACGCCTTAACGCAGGTCAGAGGTGCTGTGAGCGGCCCGGTTCGTTATCTGAGGGCGCGGGCGCGAGCAGGGGAGGCAGGGCATAAGCGTGGTTGACATCAGCGTTATCATACCAACGCATAATCGTGCTGCCATGCTGAGATCGCTTTTAAGCAAGCTTGACGCTCAGCGAGATGGGACCCCAGCGTTCGAAGTCCTGGTTGTGGCGGACGGGTGTGAGGACGACACGTCGACAATGCTCTCGTCGCTTGGTACCCGCGTTCCGCTTCGTACCCTGACGTTGCCGGGCGTCGGTCCGGCACTCGCCCGCAATGCTGGGTCGCAGGTCGCGAGCGGCCGTTTATTGATCTTCCTTGATGACGATATTGAGCCCGGGGAAAACTTCGTTCGGGCGCACGTCGTTGAACATCAGCGCCACCCTGGGGGCGTAGTGATGGGGCCCTACCCGCCACTTCCGCACATCGCAAAGGATCGCTTCCGCCTCAGCGCGCGCGCGTGGTGGACGAGGCACTTCGAGCGTGTGTCCCGCCCTGGACATCAGTTCGCCTTTACCGATGTGCTGACAGGAAACCTTTCGCTGGATGCAGAACTATTTCACGCAATGGGCGGGCTCGATCCTCAATTCGCCCGTGCACGAGAAGACTTCGAATTTGGTCTGCGTCTGATCAAAAGAGGAGTTCCAATTCGTTTTGCTCCTGACGCATTGGGCTATCATCTCGAACATCAAACGACGACACTCACCGGAAAGATGGTGCGCAGGCATCAAGAGGGACGCTCCGATGCCTTGATGGCTCGTAAGCACCCCGACATACAGCGGCTGCTTGCGATCCATCGGTTTGCCGGAAGAAAGGGGCGGAAGAGGCGTCTGCAAAGGGCCATCGCTACCCGCGCCGGTTCTGTCCTTGACCCCCTCGTCAAGGCTGGCCCTCGCGTCCTCCAAATGTTGGAAAAGGCTGGCCTTCGCAGGCTCTATGAGAAGGTAGAGCGACAGCTCAATGGATATCATTATCTTCGCGGCGCCGCGGAAGTGTTGGGTAAGGATTGGCGGCTTCCGACAGCTTCCACTGATGAAATCGACGTGCTCGAGATCAATCTGGACCAAGGCCTTGACGCAGCCGAAGCTATGCTGGCGGAACGCCGACCCCTCGCTGCTCGTATCGTGAATGGGACCGTACACATCGGCGACATGTGTCACCGGATCGGCGCCGAACCGTGGGACGCACGGCATTTCCGTCCGTGGTTGAACCGCCAGGCAATACATAGATATCTTCCTGTGGCGCTTGCCGAATGGCAGGGGCAGCCGATCAACGTCCCCCCGCGTTTGTCCGACTTCACATTGAATACTCTTAATAACCCCAGTTTCCACGCGCATATGATCGAACAGCACGTCCAGTGGATGCAGGCGAAACTGCGTTCAGCACTCTATGACAATACGAGGAAATCGTAGCGGCCGACGCTGCTGCAGCCGCGGAGAAGCACCATAGGTTGCACCCGATTCCTCTACCACGCGGCGCGTTGCCTCGCCTGCAGAGCCATTATCCAACCACGATGATCTCGACGGGCTGAGCGACTGTTTGGGCATCGAGGCCAGGCAACGGCATAGTTCCTCCGGCGGTCCTTGGTGCAAATCAAAATGCTGGCGTCGCGGTTGCGCACAGCGGTTTGCGCGACATGACGCGCATGCTCGATGGCCTCAGGTCGCACGACACCCTCGGCCAGGGCGGCGCCCGTCTCGGGCCTTTCGATATAGGATTATCCTACGGGAAGACCATCCCATCAGAGATCAGGGGCGAAACGGCATCGAGGTGAGAGGTGGCGAGATCGAGATAATGAATCGGTACGGGAAAACCTATATCCTTCAGATCGGACGGAATTGGTTCTCGCATCGTCACTCTCTCAATCGCACCGTGAATACGCCACCTGCACTCAGGACACGAGTCTCGAAAGCTGAGATGGTTTACTCTGCAGCATGCGCCTTCATTTGGTCCCTGAACCAGTCGAGCGTCATGGCGACGCCCTGTTCGTAGCTGACCTTGCACGACCACTCGGGCATGACGTAATTGGCGTTGGTCAGGTCCGGCCGTCTGTTGGTCGGGTCCTGCGGCGGTGACGGCTCGAAGACGATCGGCACGCCGCCGACCAGCTTGGACACATATTGCGCGACCTCGAGCACCGAAATCTCGCGATCGTTGCCGACGTTCAGAGGTCCCTTATAGTCGGTTTCATTTATCCAGAAATAGCGTGCGAAACCGTCGACGACGTCATCGACATAACCCCAGCTGCGCGACTGCTTGCCGTCGCCGAACACGGTGATCGGCCGTCCCGCCAGCGCCTGGGTGATGAAGTTGGAGACGGCGCGGCCGTCATCGGGCCGTGTGCGGGGGCCGTAAATGTTGAAGGGACGGACGACCTTGAGGTCGAGCCCCTCGGTGCGCTGCATTTCGAACAGCAGCGATTCCGTGCACCTCTTGCTCTCGTCGTAGGACGAGCGCGGTCCGGTGCAATCCACCTGGCCCTTGTAGGTCTCCGGCTGCGGCGACACCAGCGGGTCGCCATAGACTTCGGAGGTCGAGGTGAAACCGAAACGCCCACCCTTCTTCAAGAGCTCCAGCAGCCGGAATGCCCCGAGAAGATTGGCGGAAATCGTCCTTTTCGGTTCCTTCATATACCATGGCGGTGATGCCGGGGAGGCGAGATGGTAGATTTCATCGAACTTCTCCGACGTCTGCAGCGTCTCGACGTCCGACTTCACGAAGTGAAAGCGGGGATCCCTGATGTGGGCGATATTGTCGAAAAGTCCGGTCCAGAGATTGTCAACAACAACCAGCTTCTGGACGTCGGATCTAAGTAAAAGCCGGTCGCACAAATGCGATCCGATAAATCCAGCTCCGCCAGAAATCAATACGCTTTTCATTGGATTGCGCCTTGTGACTTTGAGAATGTGGTTTGTTTATTAGCATCACCTTTAAGGCGTGGCAATTCATTAGAAGTATTCTAGAAAATACTCCCTTATTAATCTTAATTATTCATATGTCTTACTTAAAGTAGTGTCGCCGGATTCGGCATCGGAACGACTGCGGGCGCGGCGCGTCCGTCGATCGCACCGGTTTGTATCACGAGGACGCCAGTCCGGCATCGGGCTAAAGTCTGACCCGATTTTCGGAAGCACGAAGCAGAATTCAAGTGATGCCGTTTGCCGTTGACGCCCCCCGGTCCGGCGTGCACTCACGCCCGGCCAGGCCTGTTTTCCGATCAGTCGGCCGAGAGCGCGGTCAATATCTGATAGGCTGCAGCGACACGATCCTCGTTGGGGTAGTTCTTATTGGCCAGGATGACGATGCCGAGCCGCTGTCTGGGGATGAAGGCGAGATAGGCGCCGAAGCCATTGGTCGAGCCAGTCTTGTTGATCCACACATCGTCGCGCGGTTGCATCGCTGGCCGCAGTTCCGAAACCGGCATGGTCTTCAGCATCGCGGGCGAATTGCCCTCCAACACGTCGTTCAAACTTATAGGATAGGCATATTGCTCCCAGATGAGATCCTGGGTCATCACCCCTGCTTTGAAATATCCGATGTGGGTGTTGGTGATAGCCTGCTGCAGTTTTTCGTCCAGCTTGATCAGGCCCATATTGGCGTCGACAAAGCGGATCATGTCGCCTGCGGTGGATTTGACGGCATAGGCTTCGGATGAGAGAACGGCCGGCGTCATCCGGGCCGGCTCGCCGCTGCGCTTATAGCCTTGAGCATAGTCGGCCAGCCGCGCTTTCGGCACATCGATATAAGTGCTTTTCAATCCGAGCCCGGCAAACAGCTTGCCCTCCATCAAGGCCGTAAAATTGCCGTGCATGGCTTTTGCCACGATATAGCCGAGCATGCCGATGCTGGGATTGGCATAACTTCTCTCAGTCCCGGCCGCATAGGAGGGCTGCCAGGCTTTGAAATATCCGAGCAGCTGTTTTTCGGTTTTGATCTCATCGGGAAGCTGCAAGGGAAATCCGCCCGCCGTGTGGGTGGCCAGATTCATCAGGGCGATATCGCCGAACGGCTTTCCCTTCATCGCCGGCAGAAATTTGCCGACCTTGTCCGACAGCGAGAGTTGTCCGTTTGCTTCGGCGTAGGATGCCAGCGTCACCGTGAAGGTCTTGCTGATCGATCCGAGTTCGAACAGCGTCGTCGGCGCCACCGGCCTGCCGCTGTCCTTGGATTCGACGCCATAGGTGAAGATGTGGTCCCGGCCGTCGGCAGTGATGGCGACGGCAACGCCGGGGATGGCGTATTTTTCCATGATCGGCGTGATCGCGGCATCCGTGATCGCCTTCAACTTGGTCTCGTCGGCGGCAAAAGCACTTGTGGCAGCGCAGGCCGAGAGCAAGACGGCCGATAAAATTCTTATCCCAATGCTTTTCATAACCGTCATCCTCCACATCGGCAGGGCAACCAAAACAAGCGCAAAAGCGCATGGGGACGACGTTTACTCGCGCTATTTTGCAATCACAAATGATGATATCTCGCAGCAGCCACAAGAAAATCTAATGCATGTCGCCCGGAAGTGGGCGGCGGTTCCGGGAGAACGACATGCATCAAAACAAAGGGCTCAAATGGTTCGGCAATTCCTCCCCTTGAACGGCCTGCGCGCCTTTGAAGCCTCTGCACGGCATCTGAGCTTCACCCGCGCCGCGATCGAGCTCTGCGTCACCCAGGCGGCCGTCAGCCAGCAGGTCAAAGGGCTCGAGACCCGATTGGGCGTGGCGCTGTTCCAGCGTCTTCCCCGCGGCTTGAAAATCACTGCGGAAGGCGAGGCGCTGCTGCCGACGGTGACGGCCTCCTTCGACCAGATGGCGACGACGCTGGACAGGATCGAAGCCGGGCAGGTGCGCGAATTGCTGTTTCTCGGCGTTGTCGGGACATTTGCGGTCGGCTGGCTGCTGCCGAGGCTCTCGGATTTCCAGCGCCGGCATCCCTTTATCGATCTCCGCATGTCCACCAACAATAACCGCGTCGATCCGGCCGCCGAAGGGCTGGATTTCGCCATCCGCTTCGGCAGCGGTTCATGGCACGGAACGCAGGCGCAACGCCTGTTCGAAGCGCCGCTCTCGCCTCTCTGCATCCCCAAACTGGCGGAACATCTGCAATCGCCTGAGGATCTTGCCGGGGCGGTGCTGCTGCGCAGTTACCGGACGGATGAATGGAGCACCTGGTTTCAGGCCGCCGGCGTTCCCCCCACAGCGCAGGTCCATGCCGGCATCGTCTTCGATTCCTCCGTCGGCATGATGGAGGCGGCCCTTCAGGGGCTCGGAGTCGCGCTCGCGCCGCCATCGATGTTCACAAGGCACCTCTCCTCAGGCGCGATCGTCCAGCCCTTCGCCACCGCCATATCGCTCGGCAGCTATTGGCTGACGCGCCTGCAATCGCGGCCGGTCACGGCGGCCATGCAGGCATTCTCGGATTGGATCGGTGCGCAGCTGAGCGCTGCATAAACATCGGAGCGCCCACGGACGTGGGCGCTCCGAGCCGCATCAATTTTGGAATGCCAAGATCACTTTTGAATGCAAGTGTCGACGGTGTCCTTGGTGCATTCGTCAAGGCCGGTAAACACCGGATCCTCGACCTTCTTACCGGATATCATGTTCATCATCACGGTTGGCGCCTTGTAGCCCATTTCGAACGGCCGCTGGCCGACGAGCGCGGTGACCAGGCCTTCCTTGGCGATCGCCACCTCGTCGCCGATCGTGTCGGCGGCGCCGATGACGAATTCGTTCTTGCCGATCTTGTCGGCCAGCGGCTTGAACAGGTCGCGGTAGGGCTGCGGTGCGCCAAACAGCGGCCAGCCGCCCATGATGCCGAAGGCATCGAGGTCGGTATTGGCGGCGAGAATGTCGGTCATCGCCTGAACGCCCTTGGCGCCATCGTCATTGGTGAAGACCGGGCAGCCGGCAACTTCCGTCCAGCCGCCTTCGCCCTTCAAGGCCGCGAGACCCTTCTTTCCGCTCAGCGTATCGCGCATGCCCTGGGCGCGGCGCAGGATGTTGTCGGCGCCGGGATTGCCTTCGATCGTGCAGATCTTGCCGCCCTTCGGCTTGGCCTTCTTGATGTATTCGCCGATCTTGGCGCCCATCAGATAGTTGTCGGTGCCGAGATAGGTCTTGCGGAGAGCGGCGTCATCTGCCGAAAGATCGGCATCGAGCGTCATCACGGGAACGCTCGGATTGGCCGTCTTCAGCGTCTGGGCGATCAGCTTGGCGTTCGACGGCGAGATGGCGATGGCGGCGGTATCGGCTTTGCCAAGCATATCCTGGACGATCTGCGCTTCGCCGGCTTCATCGGAGGTCGATGCCGGGCCGGTGTAGAAGCATTCATATTCGGCGGATGCGTTTTCCTTGTTCCACTTCTGGCAACCCTGGTTGATCGCCTCGAAGAACGGGTTGTCGAGGCCTTTGACGACGATAACCAGCTGCTTCTTGGCGGCCAGGGCCTGTCCGGCCGTCAGCGCCAGGACTGCAGCTGTAAGCAATAATGCCTTCCTCATAGCTTCCTCCCATTGAAAAAGACGGACGCTTCTGCACCCGCCGCGTCATCAACCTGGATACCAGACGACCCGAGGCTCCTCCTTCGATCGCTGGTATTCCCAAGCCGAATTGATAAGCTTTTCCAGATCGTAGACGGGGTTCCAGTCCAGCAGATATCTGGCCTTGCTATTGTCCATCCAGTTCGAGTGAAACTGGCTTTCGATATTGACCGAGCCGAGCCCGCGCGTGCGGGCGAGATAAGCGGCAACCTCGCCATAATCGACGGGCCGATCCATCGAGATGTTGAAAAGCTGCCCCTTGGCGCGCGGATTGTCGATTGCCGCGAGGATCGCCGAGACGAGATCGTCGACATGGACGAAATTGCGTTTCAGCGGCCGGCCATCGGCGTCGCGCAGCAGCGGCACCGTGCCATCGCGGAAATAACGCTCGGCATCGGCTGCCGGCACCAGCGTCTTCCAGTCCGGCCCGCCGAAGACATCCTCGCCGAAGGACAGCGTGAACTTGAAATCGTCCTTCTCCATGATCCACGGCGCGCGCAGACAGCAGGTGTTGATGCCGTATTGGATGGCGAATTGCTCGAGCATTACCTCTTCCAGCACCTTGGACAGCGCGTAACAGCCGGGATAGGCGCGATGCGGCGTCTTTTCGGTCACCGGCCCGTCATGGCGATAGAAGAAATGCCCGATGCCGGCATCGCCGCCGATGAGGATGAACTGCTTTGCCGTGGGGCTGGCGCGGAACGCCTCGAGCAGCCAGAACAGGCCCTTGACGGTGATATCCATCACATCGGCGGGGATTTCCTTGCAGGTGGCGAGATGCACGACATGGGTGACGCCGTCCATCGCCGCTGCAACGACATCGCTATCGGCGATCGAGCCCTTGATCACACTGACCCGGCCGGTTTCACCAAGCACACGATTATGGCAAAGCGCGCGAATGCGTGCGTTGGAAAATTGTGGCTCGTCAAGCAGCCCAGTAATAAAGCGCCGCCCGACCTTGCCCGTAGCCCCGGTGACAAGGATCAGCATACTTCTCTCCCCCAGTAACAGCTAATATCTATGCGTTTCCGGCGTCAATCTGTATTTATCGTACAAAATAGATTTTTGTGATGAGGGGACGTTTTAGCGGACTATTGATTGACGATTCCTGGCGCTTTTGCATTAATGAGCGCAATCGCTTTTCCGGGAGGAGATCGGCTGAGCGAGATCGTAGGCGTCTGACTGGCAACCGGGTATCGGCAACCGGCGGCGAAGGCAGGCCTGCAGTTAAGGGGAGGGTAGTCGGCTGGTCGCGGTTCTCGAGCTCACCAATATTTCAAAACATTTCGGCGCCATCCAGGCGGTCAACGACGTGTCGTTCGCGCTCGAAGCCGGCCAGGTCGTCGGCCTGATGGGCGATAACGGCGCCGGCAAGAGCACGCTGGTCAAGATGATCGCCGGCAACTTTCGGCCGAGCGAGGGCATCATGCGTCTCGAGGGCCGGGAGATCGTCATGCATCGCCCGATCGAGGCGCGCCAGCACGGCATCGAGATCGTGCACCAGGATCTGGCGCTCTGCAACAATCTGACGGCGGCGGCAAACGTCTTCCTCGGGCGCGAGCTGCGCCGCGGCGTCGGTCCGTTTCGCATCCTCGATTACGGGACGATGTATCGGCGCGCCGGCGAGATCTTCAGGGAGTTGAAATCGGAAACCCGCCCGCGCGATCTCGTCAAGCAGATGTCGGGCGGCCAGCGGCAGGCGGTGGCGATCGGGCGCACCATGCTGTCGGAGGCAAAGATCGTGCTGATGGACGAGCCGACCGCCGCCATCTCGGTCCGACAGGTGGCCGAGGTCCTCAATCTGATCCGCGAGCTGCGCGACCGCGGCATTGCGGTCGTGCTGATCAGCCACCGCATGCCCGATGTTTTCACCGTGGCCGACCGGGTGATCGTCATGCGCCGCGGCCGGAAAGTCGCCGACAAGGCAATCGAGGCAAGTTCGCCTGAAGAAGTCACGGGTCTGATCACCGGCGCCATCGAACAGGTTTGAGCCGCGCCGCTTATCCCGCGGGAGAAATACCGCTGACGGGAATGCCCCATCTGGAGTGAGAGGTCGAAATGGCAGTAACATTGGACCAGACGATTGCACAGAAGCAGCGCAGCCGGCTTGCGGAGTTTGTCGGCGGCCAGACATTCTGGGTGCTGATCGCCGTGCTTCTCGCCTGCCTCTTCCTGTCCTTCGCCACCGATTCCTTTGCGACGACGAAGAACCTCTACAACATCACCCGCAACGTCACCTTCGTCGCCATCATCGCGCTCGGCATGACGCTGGTGATCATCACCGGCGGCATCGATCTGTCGGTGGGCTCGGTGCTCTGCCTCTGCAGCATGGTGCTGGCGGTCACCATGAACGCCGGTTATTCCATCGAGGTCGGCATAACGGCCGCGATCGTTACGGCGCTGGCGATCGGCGCCTTCAACGGCGTGCTGATCGCCTATCTCAATTTCCCGCCCTTCGTGGTGACGCTCGGCATGCTGTCGATTGCGCGGAGCTTGGCGATGGTCGCCTCGAACAACACGGTCGTCTTTCAGTTCGGCCCCGATCATGACAAGCTGCTGGCGCTTGGCGGCGGCGCCTGGTTTTTCGGGATCGCCAATCCGGTTCTCTATATGGTCATCCTGGCGCTCATCACTGGTTTCGTGCTGCGCTGGACGCGCTTCGGCCGCTATATTTTCGCGATCGGCGGCAATGAACATGCCGCCACGCTGACCGGCGTTCCCGTCCGCCGCATCAAGGTCGCCGTCTACATGATCTCGGCGCTGTCGGCCGGCATTGCCGGCATCGTCCAGACCGGCTGGCTCGGCGCCGTCACCACAAATATCGGCGCCGGCATGGAACTGCAGGTCATCGCCGCCGCCGTCATCGGCGGCGCCAACCTCGCCGGCGGCATCGGCACCGCCTTCGGCGCTCTGGTTGGCGCGGCCCTGATCGAAGTGATCCGCAACAGCCTCGGCCTGCTCGGCATCAATGCGTTCTGGCAGGGGACGTTTATTGGCGGGGCGATCGTGCTGGCGGTGCTGTTTGATCGGATACGGAATCTGCGGCAGAGCGAGTAGGGTTGGGCTGGACAAGGAGTCCGCGGCGCACCGAAGGGTGCGGGTGGTCCAAACTTGCTGAGATATGGATCCCTCTGCATGAGCCTCATGGGTCTCCCGTGAAGACGCCGATATACCCACCTTTGGGGAGAATAATAACGATCGGTCGGTCAATCCCGGCGGTCAGGTCGTCATGCTCGCGTTCTCTGTCCATCGAAGCCCCAGTTCCCGACTTGCCACATATTGGCAACCCGCTCCGTTGGTTACCGTAACATACGTGCCCAAAGGCACGGTGTATGCAACTCTCAGCACGGCAGTGCCAGCATCAAAATGCCGGCGATGACATGCGGAGAGGAAGTGAGATGTTGCAGCCGGTCCAAGGCGGCTCTGCGGGCGCGCAGCCTCCGAACAGAAGGAAGATCGAGCTTGTGACGTTCTTCGCACTTGCCTTCGGCATCTGGCCGGTGATCGCCGTCGGCGTCGTCGGTAGCTACGGGTTCGCCGTCTGGATGTGGCAGATCGTCTTTGGACCTCCCGGGCCTCCAGGTCATTGAGGCGCTCCATGCAGACAAAAGCGCTTTCGCGCCGACAACTGTTCCTTGGCTGTCCCGACCCGGCATCCGAAGCGGACGCGTCAACATCAGTGCCTCATACGGCCATGGTGACGGAAGCCTGCCTGTCCAAGCTGGGCGTCGCCTGCCGGTCGTGCGACGAAAACTGTCCCGACAACGCAATTCGATTCCGGCCGCGGATCGGCGGGCCGTTCTTTCCCGAAATCGACGAAAAACTCTGCACCGGATGCGACGCCTGCCTTGCGGTCTGTCCGGTCGGCGCAATCGCGACCCGCACAAATGAACTGGAGGGTCGCAATGCCTGAAACTCCATCGCTCTATCACATATCGAGCGCGGTCGTCGCGACGCTGCCTACCGCGACGCTTAGCGTTCTCAGCCAGCTTGCGATGATGAAAAACGTTGAAGTCCACGGCGATGGCGGCGGCAAGATTGTCATCGTCATCGAAGGGACAAGCACAGGCATGATGGGCGAATGCCTGTCGCGCATATCGCTGTTCGATGGGGTCATCTCCGCGAATATGGTTTTCGAACATGTCGAAACGGAGGGGGCGTAGATGACCGGTGAACTGACCCGTCGTGACATCCTGAAGGCGCACGCAGCAGCGATAGCCGCGGCGACCGCGGGCATTGCGCTTCCCGCCGCCGCGCAGCAGGTGCCTGGAGGCATCGACGCGCTTGAGATAAAGTGGTCGAAAGCGCCCTGCAGGTTTTGTGGGACCGGCTGTGGCGTCATGGTTGGGGTCAAGCAGGGCCAGGTCGTCGCCACCCACGGCGACATGCAGGCAGAAGTGAACCGGGGCCTGAACTGCATCAAGGGCTACTTTCTTTCGAAGATCATGTACGGCCAGGACCGGTTGAAGACGCCGCTGCTTCGCAAGCAGAACGGCGTCTACGCCAAGGAAGGCGAGTTCGAGCCGGTGAGCTGGGATGAGGCCTTCGACGTGATGGCCGCGCAGTGCAAACGCGTACTGAAGGAAAAGGGGCCGACCGCCATCGGCATGTTCGGCTCCGGCCAGTGGACGATCTTCGAGGGATACGCCGCGACGAAACTGATGCGCGCCGGCTTCCGGTCGAACAATCTCGATCCAAACGCCCGCCATTGCATGGCGTCTGCCGCCGTCGCCTTCATGCGAACCTTCGGCATGGACGAGCCGATGGGATGCTACGACGATTTCGAGAATGCCGACGCCTTCGTGCTTTGGGGTTCCAACATGGCGGAGATGCATCCGATCTTGTGGACGCGTGTCGCCGATCGTCGCCTCGGCCAACCGCATGTCCGGGTCGCGGTGTTGTCCACCTTCACCCATCGCAGCATGGATCTGGCCGACATACCCATCGTCTTCAAGCCCGGCACGGACCTGGTGATCCTGAACTACATTGCCAACCACATCATTCAAACCGGGCGGGTCAACGAGGCATTCGTCCAGAAGCATACCAAATTTGCCCGCGCCGCGACCGATATCGGCTACGGCCTGCGCCCCGATGATCCGATCGAGGTCAAGGCCGCAAACTCGGCCGATCCGGGCAAGACCGAGCCGATGAATTTCGAGGCTTTCAAGGACTTCGTCTCGGACTACACGCTGAAGAAGACGGCTGCGATGACCGGCGTCGATCCGGAGTTTCTCGAGCAGTTGGCCGAGCTTTATGCCGATCCCGCCCGGAAGGTCATGTCGCTCTGGACCATGGGCTTCAACCAGCACGTCAGAGGCGTCTGGGCCAATCAGATGGTCTACAATCTCCATCTTCTCACAGGCAAGATCTCCGAGCCGGGCAATAGTCCGTTTTCGCTCACCGGTCAGCCTTCGGCTTGCGGCACGGCGCGCGAGGTCGGAACCTTCGCCCATCGCCTGCCTGCCGACATGGTCGTCACCAATCCCGAGCATCGCAAACACGCCGAGGAGATCTGGCGTGTCCCTCACGGCCTGATCCCGGAGAAACCCGGCTATCACGCGGTGCAGCAGGACCGGATGCTGAAGGATGGCAAGCTGAATTTCTACTGGGTGCAGGTCAACAACAACGTTCAGGCTGCGCCGAATACAGCCAACGAGACCTATAACGGCTATCGCAATCCTGAAAACTTCATCGTCGTCTCGGACGCCTATCCGACGATTACCGCGATGAGTGCGGACCTGATTTTGCCCGCCGCCATGTGGGTGGAAAAGGAAGGCGCTTACGGCAACGCCGAACGCCGGACGCATGTGTGGCACCAGCTTGTGCAGGCTTCCGGCGAGGCTCGCTCCGACCTCTGGCAGATGATGGAGTTCTCGAAGCGCTTCACCACCGACGAGGTTTGGCCGGCGGAGCTGTTGGACGCCAATCCGACCTATCGCGGCAAGACGCTTTTCGACGTGTTGTTTCGCAACGGCGAGGTTGATCGGTACCCTGTCGAGGAAATCAGCGCCGACTACGACAATAACGAGGCAAAGGCCTTCGGCTTCTATGTCCAGAAGGGACTTTTCGAAGAGTACGCCGCATTCGGACGCGGACATGGCCACGATCTGGCGCCCTACGACGTCTACCACGAGGTTCGAGGCCTGCGTTGGCCCGTCGTCAACGGGCAGGAAACCAAGTGGCGATACCGCGAAGGATACGATCCTTATGTGAAACCCGGCGAGGGTTTGAATTTCTACGGCCAGGCGGACGGCAAGGCCGTCATCCTGGCGGCGCCCTACGAGCCTCCCGCAGAATCGCCCGACGACGAGTTCGATGTCTGGCTGGTGACGGGACGGGTGCTTGAACATTGGCATTCCGGTTCGATGACGATGCGGGTTCCCGAGCTCTACAAGGCGTTTCCCGGCGCGCGCTGTTTCATGAATGCCGACGACGCGCGAAAACGCGGCATCAACCAGGGGGCCGAGGTCCGTATCGTCTCGCGGCGTGGTGAAATCCGCACCCGGATCGACACCCGCGGCAGGAACCGGATGCCATCCGGCGTCATCTTCGTCCCGTGGTTCGACGCCAGCCAATTGATCAACAAGGTCACGCTCGACGCCACCGATCCCATCTCGAAACAGACGGATTTCAAGAAATGCGCGGTCAAGATTCTCCCCGTCGTCGGTTGAGGCGACCCGAATGGACAGCCATTGCAGCGGGTTTGCTGGTGTTCGTCACGACGGCATCGATCGCCGAGGTACTCACCCAGAATGTCCCCCAGCTTCAGGGGCCGCCTGAGGCCATGCAGTCCGAGCCTGCCGCCGTCCTCCCGAGATGGGTGGTCGATGACCGCCGCCAGATGCGCGCCTATCCCGACCAGCCCCCTGTCATCCCGCATTCGATCGAGGGCTATGAGCTTTCGGTCAACGCGAACCGGTGCCTCTCCTGTCACAAGCGGGAGTTCACGCAGGGCTCCGGCGCTCCGATGATCAGCGTGACCCACTACATGACGCGGGACGGCCAGATGATCGCTGATGTCTCGCCCCGGCGCTATTTCTGCACGGCCTGCCACGTTCCCCAGGCTGATATCAAACCGCTGGTGCCAAGCATGTTCAAGGATATGAGCGAACTTGGTTTCAAGCCTGCGGGAAGCGAGTGACGACGATGATCGCTTGGGTGAAGCGCCTCATTCTGTGGGCATGGTCAGTCTTGACGAGACCGGCCGCGACGATCGGGTTGGGCGTGCTGACGCTCGGCGGCTTTATCGGCGGCGTCATGTTCTGGGGTGCATTCAACACCGCCCTGGAACTGACGAACACCGAGAATTTCTGCGTGTCGTGCCACGAGATGAAAGACAATCCGTATGAGGAGCTGACCCGGACAATCCATTTCTCCAACCGCTCGGGCGTGCGCGCCAGTTGTCCGGATTGCCATGTTCCTCATGACTGGACGGACAAGATTGCTCGCAAGATGCAGGCTTCGAAGGAAGTGTGGGGCAAAATCTTCGGCACCATCGACACCCGGTCGGAGTTTCTTGAGCACCGTCTCGGCCTGGCGCAGAACGAGTGGGCCCGGATGAAGGCCAATGACAGCCTCGAATGCCGCAATTGCCATTCGGCAGTCGCAATGGACCTGCAGAAACAGACGCCGAGAGCCGCGGCGATCCACACGCAATATCTGCTTCCGGGGAAGGCGACCTGCATCGACTGCCATAAGGGCATTGCGCACGAGCTGCCCAACATGCAGGGAATTGATCCCGGCTGGAAGATGCCAAAGGAGCTTGAAGGGACGCAGACGTCGGTCGGCGACCCCATCGACGACCTCAGGCGCGCTATGGCCGAAATCCATACGCAGCAGTTCTGAATGAGGCGTCTGAAGGTGGCGCTGGACGCGCTGACCATGCCCTCAGGGATGCGCATCCTCATAGCCATCCAACTCAGGGCATCCCCTGATGTTGCCGAAGCCGATCACCCGCCGGTCGCCCGATTGATCCAGACCTCTGAGCACGATGACATTGTCATCCTGCTGTATAATCTCGCTGCGATAGATGCCGGCCCGGAGCGCCAGGTTTTTTGCCTGGCTTACGTTGCATTGTCCGGGCCGTGGAGTGATGTGCCAGTATCTCGTGCCTTGGCCATCCGACTGCCATCCGCCAGAGGCGGCGAATCCCGATACGCTGGATAGCAGGATGGCACACGACACTATCGAGCTGCCTAGAACCAGTTTCATGTATCCTCCGTCAGCCGTCGGCGTCTCAGGGCTCGTGCTACTCGACTTGTCCCGGTTGCAATGGATAACCGGGTTTCCCTTGTTGTCACCACAGTAGATGGTGCGCGCTAACATGGTGCTAACGCGGCTCCAGCGGCAACGAGATGATGTCGCCCCGTACGCTGCCAGGCGGAGAAAACGGAAATGCTCTGGCAGCGGTGGCGCAGGTGGATCAAGCCGTTCGATAATATGGCTGCGCTGGAACTTTTGCGATGCGTGATGAGAACCAACTCGTCGAGACGATGGGGCGTGCAGAAAGTCCGGACCTGAACACCAGGTTCATCGTCGTTCCCGGCGTCTGGCCGCTTAATTTGATGGAGAAGCGGAAGGCGTGGGACCAGCGTTCGGCTGAGAACTTGCCGTTCGTTCGGCTTGCGTGGCGTGCGGCGGTACCAGGAAATCGAGGAGACCGTCGCTCCGTAGATCGGCGGTTCGCTTTTCCAGAATGTCACCGATCAAGGTCGTCAGAAATTCTGCTGTCATATGGTTCCAGTCTGTGATGAACGGAACACCCCTGCTGCTCGTGAGGCATTTCTCCTTGTCGTAATCGCAGTGAAGCTTGACGATATCGACGTAGGTGAACGCAAGATCGGATGGGAAAAATGGCAGTTGCGCTAAAGGCTGGTTGGCCGGCGGATAGGCCGCTTCCCGCAGGCATATGGAGGCATCGGATTTTCTCTGAAACATCAGCCCCAGGCACGAGTGCAATTCGTCGAGCTGGAAATAATTCCCGAAAACGAAAATGCGCGCGTCATCCGAGTGGCTTTTCATCCAGGAAAGAAGTTCGAACCGGAAGGGGTTGACGGAGTACTCAAAAGGCCGAAGGCTCGTGAGGAAGATCGCTTTCGTTCGGCTGAGCAATGATTTGTCGTTGATATATTTTTCAAAGGGAATGCAGTATTTATCGTAAATGCTGGCGCGAGAGGGGGCCTTCACACTATCGTTCTTGATCTCCACCATGCAGTTCAAGTAGCTGAGCGCCACGACTTGATATCGGTCGGTATCGATGTAATTTTTGAGCGCGATTGACCAGTTTCTGGCGTGCGAATCCCCAATGATGAAGATAATCGGTTTCCCAGCTTGAATGTTGTCGTTCAAGCCTAGAAAAGTGCTTTCGAGCTGCGCCTCGTTCGCCTGCGCGAGAGGTGGATAGACTTCATCCAATCTGTGAGGAAAACCGGCCATAGTGATTGCTGAAAGGACAGCAGCCGTGATGGTGACAACGGATGAGCTGAGGGTGATCCAGAGAGCGCGGCTTCTCCTGGTGTGGCGAAGGGGCTTTTCGATGACGACAAAGCTGACGACCGCGACCAGGACCGTCGCAGCGATGGCGAGAAACTTGTCGCTGTTGTCGAAATTCAGGCTTGTCGACCGCCAGAAGGCGAAGACCGGATAATGCCACAAATACAAGGAGTAGGAGACTATTCCGGTGAGCGCCGCAGGCCGCGACGCCAACAGGCGCCCGATTGCGTTCTCACGGCTGGCGAATGCGAGCACCAGGCAGGTCCCAATGACAGGGATCATAGTGAGCAGGCCAGGATGAACCGTGTTCTTTTTAAACAGGATCAGTGAACCAAGAACGAGGACAAGCCCGGCCGCCGCAAGGAACGGCTGGGGGCGAGGCCGTCCACGCCGCACCTCGTAATAGGCGAGAAGTGTTCCGGCCAGCAGTTCCCAGGCCCGGGTGAGCGGCGAGTAGAAGGCCTGTTGCTGATCATGCCGTACGATTATCACACACCAGATAAAGCTGAGGGCTGCCACGACCAACACGCATGGCAGAAATCTTGATTTCAAGTACCGGCGCACGATCAGCAGCAGGAACGGAAACCCGATATAAAATTGCTCTTCGACGCTCAATGACCAGGTGTGCAGAAAAGGCTTGAGAAGGGCATTCGGCTCCCCGTACTGAGCCGCAGTGAAATAGAAATAGATATTCGATCCAAAGAGCAGCGACGAACCTAGGGAGTTCGCGTAGTCTATGAGTTCAGCTGGCAATAAAAGATAATAGGCTACGGGTATTGTCGCGAAAATGACTGCGAACAACGCAGGCAGAATTCTTCGCGCGCGCCGCGCGTAGAATCTAAGGAAATCAATACGCCCCGTTGCTTCGATTTCCGTCAACAAGATTTGGGAAATCAGAAAGCCGCTGATCACAAAAAATACGTCGACGCCAATGTATCCGCCCTGAAGCAGCGTGTGGCCGGCAACCGTGAACTCGGCGTGATAGAGAATAACGCCTATCACCGAGATGGCCCTCAAGCCATCGATCTCTGGTCTATAAGCCTTCAATGCGCCTGCCTTCGATATCGAGAGCGTAACGTTGTCGCGCGCAAGAGCGGCGCTTTTGGGCTCCCTAACACAGAGATCCTGCGCCCGTCGATCCAAATGATCCGGTCAGCGAAAAGGAGGAGCCCGTGCTCCGCTCCCACGTCGTCCTCGCCGGCCGAATCTGGGATATCCTTCCGTGGACGAGCGACGGGATTACGAGCAGGCACGATCTCTCACCCAACCGGATGATTGTAATCACCGGTCCGGTCTATAGTTGAGACCAGCGACAGGGCTCGATCTTCACGACGAACTCTTTCTAAAGATCATGCCCGAGCAAGCCGATGTGGCTGGTGTAAAGGAACCTTCGTGGCTGCAGCAGCCTCGATTGGTCCAATAGGCCATGTCATCGGGTGATGATTAAAGGTGACGCCATGCGTAAAACGCTAGCAGTCGGCGGGGCCGTCTTGATTGCCATGTACTTTCTCGGCGGCATGAGCGCGAGACATGAGATCTTTCCTTGGCCACAACTTTCCGCGCTGAGAAAAATGGTTGGCGGCGAGAAGGCAGCGGCCCCAAGCCGATATAGTTTCGACGACAAGGAACGACTCATCGGGGATGAATCGAAATCGCCTGTGACCTGCCCGACTCAAACTGCTCGAACGGCTGTCTTACTCATTCTTGGCCAATCGAACGCGGCCAACGACGGAGGACAACGGCACCGGTCAAATTATGGCGCTCGCGTTGTCAACGCCTTTGACAAACGGTGCTTCATCGCGGCGTCGCCACTTCTTGGATCGACCGATACCAAGGGAGAGTACTGGACGCTGCTTGGCAATTATTTGATTGCATCGGGACAGTATGACAGCGTCATCCTCGCGCCTCTCGCATATTCCGGATCTGAGGTCGCGCGCTGGGCGACCGGCGGTGACCTCAATCCTGTGCTGGTCGATACAATGAAACAGCTTCAGGATTCCGGTTATCGGATAACGGGCGTCCTCTGGGTCCAGGGAGAGAAGGACCTCGTTATCGGCACCACCGCGGAGGCCTATCGGGATCATTTCATGTCGATGGTTGACACATTGCGTCAGCACGGCGTCGAAGCACCGGTTTACATTTCGATCGCATCGAAATGCCTCGAACCGAGCAACGGCGGCTTCAAGGAGCATATTCCAGACAATGCGATCGTACGGGCGCAACTGGCCCTGTCAAAAAGCGGCCACGGTATCCGAGAAGGCGTAAATTCTGACGCATTACTCGATGGGGATGACCGCTACGACGATTGCCATATCGGGGGCACAGGCGCGGAGAAAGTGTCGCGAGCCTGGCTGAGCCTTCTGCGCGGCGATAGCCGGCTGGAAACCTCGGGATAGTCATCGCTGAACCGGTTTTCGCACCTTCGCACGCTTCGGCCTCGGCTCCCGTCCGGTATTCGGCCCCTTATCACTTGTCATTGATTTCACCTCGCTCCCTGGCGGGGTGGACGGTGACGAAGATGACGTCGTCCAGCGCGCCATCTATCCGCCACCAGACACGCTATGACTGAAAAGGAAGCAGAGGATTGCATTGCGGATCTCGGCCGCGATTGCCGTCGGAATCAAGCCTTGATGATCGAGGTCAACCCTCCGGGGGAGACGCAAACCGGCTGGCCTCGAACGGGCCTCTGGCGGCGACCGGGATGAAATCCTCATCGGATGCCCTGACACCAGCCTCACGATGAACCGTGCGGGGGGAAAGACGAGGCGCGCTCAATCCCATCGCCTCGCCGGGAGAATGCAGCGCCCATTTCATCAGCGCCGCTTCGGAGGTCGATCCGAGGAAATCTGCCTCTTCCCAGGAGGCGGTCATCGGCAGAGAGGCGATCATATCAGCGCCCTGCCTGGAGGTCTCCCGTGCAACAACGAGGGGATGGAAGCGGGCGTGGGCCGGCAATGCTGGCGTCTGTCTCTCCGGAAGGGCGGCAATCGGGCCGATCGATGCAGTCTCCAGTTTGTCGTCCGCGCCGGCGTCGTGCGCAAAGGCGGGCGGGCGCATCGCCGGTATCGGAATCGGCAAGGATGAAACATCCCCAGCGGAGCCTTTGTCATCCCGCCCGGCCGCGCCGGTCTGCAGCGCGAGCGCATTCAACGCTCGGCTTTTCGGCGTCGGCAGAAGCGCCGTCACGAGTTTGCCGTCTGTGGTATCGCCGCCAGGCGCGGTCGGCGCTCCCGCGTCTTCGTCTTCTCCAGCGGTGCTGGCAATCTGGATCGAGGTGGGGCCGCCGCGTTTCTTGTAGTTCGCAACCGCCTGATTGTATCCCGGCAGCGGCCTGCCATCGGCCGGTAGATGCATCGTCTGCCCATTCGGGAATATTCGCGCGAGTTCCTGCCGGGACATGCGTGGCCAGGCCCTGACATTGCCGACGTCGAGATGCACGAAGGGCGATCCCGAGGTCGGGTAATATCCGACGCCGCCGACCTGCATCTGCATGGCAAGCGCACGCAGCGTCGAAAGCTTCACGCCGGGCACGTAGAAATCCATCGCCTTGCCCAGCATATGCTGGCTCTTCTTGGCGACACCCGTGCTGCGCGAGCGGTTGCGGAGCATGTTGTTGGTCGTTGGGGAGCGATAGGCGGAGACGATGTGGATATAGTCCTTGCCGCCGCTCTTCTTGTACACCTCCCAGACTAGGTCGAGCAGCCGGGGATCCATCCGGGTCGGCTCGTTCCGTCGCCAGTCGCGCAGAAACCGATTGATCTGGGCAAGGCCCTTTGGATCGAACTTTCCATCCCGCTTGTAGGTAATCGTCGCCTTCTCGCCCGTATGGGTAAAGAACAGCTTGAGCGCCCGATCTTCCGCCGAGGCAAATGATGCAGAACCGACAAGTGCCGGCAGCGCAAACAGAGCCGGCAGAATGGTCTGCGCTGCGAAGCGTTCCGCACGTGAGAGGAGAGTGGCAATTCCGCCCAAGGCTCCGGCCGACAGACCTTGCAGTGAATACTTCAACACGAACAATCCCGCCCACACAAACACTCGACGACGGGCGGTACCTCCGCATCCATCGCGCTCAGTAAAGCCAGCTTATGGTCAACAAATTGCTAACGAGCGGATGCGGCAGCTCCGTGAGTTGAAGATGTGGTCGATGACGACTGCACGGTATGCGAAGCCTTGCCCGTCGGGCTTCAGTCCTTGACGGGTTCGCCGAGCGTATGCATCAGGCGGTTGGCCCAGCCGAAGATTGCGGAAGACAGAACAAGATCCAGGGATTCAAGCTCGGAAAGACCGACGTCGGCCAGATCCCGGGCATCCGCCCGGGTTGCTTGCGGAGGCGTCGTTGACAGATGTGCGGAGAAGTCAAAGATCGCCTGCAGGTGCTCGTCGAGTTCCGCGTCGAGCCCATCGGCGAAGATCGCGTCGATGACGTCAGTCCTCTTTGTATAGTTGATAAACCGGGACGCATGAACGGCGGCACAGTAGACGCAGCGGTTGACGACCGATGCCGCTGTGGCGCCCAGTTCGCGTTCGCCCAATGAAAGCCCGTCCTTCCCGTACATGATCAGGTTGAACAGGGGAGAGCGGACCGCAAGCGATTCCGGGTCGTGTGCGAGCGTCAGGACGTATGTCGATATGCCCTTGTTGGACGGCGTGACCTGCATCGCTTCGCGCTGTTCCTCGGTCGCGGTCTCAAGGTCGACCGGAACGACGTAAGGCTGCCAGCGCGGAACGGTGGTGGTGAAGCTGTGGACGACTTCGCTCATTGTCTTGCTCCGATCAGTGCCAAACCTGCGATGACACGCACCTGATAGTTCACGAAGGCCGCAAGCTCCGAGAGCCGGACGATGTCGGCATCGGTGGCACCGACGCTTCGCAATGCTTCGATATGGCCACGGGTAGACTCGCGCGGGGCCACCGTCAGTCGATCGGCGTGACGAACGATCTCTGCGGTACGCTCGTCGTCCACGTTCGTGCCGGGTTGAGCGAGCAATGCCGTCGCATTTTCCGCGGCGCGTAGCACCAGTCCGTCGTAGTGGCCAGCCAGCGCTTCGTTGCCGTTGTGTCGCGCCATGCGCGCGGCGAGAGCTGCTCGCAGGCCATGCGACAGGCCGCCCGGATCACGGGGAAGGAGCACAGCGTCGTGCGCGGCCTCGCTCAGGCGCAGGATCTCCGCACGCTTCTCCATGGCTTCGGCGAGCGCCGAGCCCGGCTTCACGGCGGCAAGAGTTTCGATGAGTGTCAAGAGAAGCTCCTTTGCATTTCGCTGGAGAGCACCAGGTAGGTCTCGTGGTAATCTATGTTAAATTAGCATGGGGTCGCGGAATTCATGCGAAATAATTATCTATTCTCCAGTGATTTTATAGAAAACTCATGCTTTAATAACATGAAGGACAATGGTTGATGTCATATATGCATAGCAATTCGATCGACATTCGACAGCTTGAAGCCTTCGCGGCGGTGATGTCCGCAGGGAGCGTAACCGGAGCGGCCCGCCTGCTCGGACGGTCGCAACCCGCGGTCACCCGGCTGATACAGGACCTGGAGGCAGAACTGGGTTACGCGCTTCTTCATCGAAGCAGCGGACGCATCCAGCCGACCTCGCGCGGTCTGCGCTTCCATGCCGAGGTCGAACGTCACCTCGCCAGCCTCCTCCATATTCGCGAGCGGGCGGAGGCGATCGGTCGTGAAGAGCCGGCGACGCTGACAGTTGCCGCGACGCCGTCCCTTGCTGCAGGGATACTGCCGCAGGCATTGGCGGCCATCCCGGGGGATCTCATTCCCCGTCATCTCCACATCCAGGCGCTCGCGGCGGAGAATGTGGTGCAGGCGGTGGTCGCCCGTTCGGCGGATCTCGGAATATCGAGCCTTCCACTCGAACATCCCGGCCTCGAAATTCATTGGATCGCGGAAGCGCCCTGCGTTGTCGCTATTGCCGCTGACGATCCTCTGGCGGCAAGCGAAGTTGTGCGCCTGACCGAGCTCGCCGGCCGACGCATCATCACGCTCGCCAATCCATATCGTCTCCGCCATCGGATCAACGAGGCTCTGGAGCGGGAAGGCGTTGCTCCTCAGTGGATCATCGATGTGAATGCTTCGCTAACGGCTCTCTCGCTGGTCCGCGCCGGGTTGGGCGTCGCCATCGTCGAACCCGCCACTGTCTATGGTGTTCCATTGGATGGCATTGTGATGCGCAGCGTCGACCAGGCAATTCCCTTCCTGTTTGGCGCCATCTCTGCTGCCGCGCTGCCCCTTACGCCGACAGTCTCGGCCGTAATCGAGGCGGCACGCACGGAGGCCTTGGCTATTCCGGGCTGCCGCCTTCTCGAGGCAAATGGGACGGACGCGCTGGCAGACAGCGTCTACGGGCAAGTCGTCATTTCCGAGGGGGCGTCCGCATGAGCGGCCTTTCCACCTTCCCGGATGGTCTCGACGCCCTCGAAGTCCGCCTGCGTCAGGATCTTGCGTGGCTGGAGCTGCCCGCCAAATCGTGGGTTCCGCTACGTGTTGTCGATGGCCAGCCTGTCGTGGACGTCGTCATTATCGGTGGCGGCATGGCGGGTCTTGTCGCCTCCGGGATGCTCAAGCGCCTCGGGGTCTCCAACCATATCGTGCTCGACAAGGCCCCTGCGGGACGGGAAGGACCATGGGTCACTTTCGCCCGGATGCGCACCCTTCGTTCTCCAAAGCAGCTCACAGGCCCGGCCATGGGTCTTCCGGCACTCACCTTCCGGGCCTATTATGAGGCGCGCTTCGGCCGCGAGGAATGGGCGGCGCTCGACCGCGCGCCCCGCCAGACCTGGATGGAGTACCTCGTCTGGTATCGGAAGGTACTCGAGCTTCCCGTTCGCAACGGCATCTCCGTCGACGCGCTGCTCCCGCGAGAAGACGGTATGCTCGATCTGGTGTGTACGCAGGGTGGCTCCAAGGAAACTATCGTCGCCCGCCATGTGGTGTTGGCAACCGGACGCGATGGTCTCGGCGGTCCTTTCGTTCCTGATATTGCGAGCAGCATTGACCGCAGGTTCTGGGCGCACACCTCCGACGAGATCGACTTTTCGGCGTTGCGCGGCAAGCGAGTCGGAGTGATCGGTGCGGGCGCGTCGGCGATGGACAATGCGGCAACCGCTCTCGAAGCAGGCGTCGCAAGGCTTGACCTGTTCGTCCGCCGCAAGGAATTGCCTCGGATCAACAAGTTCACCGGCATCGGCAGCCAGGGCGTCGTCCATGGCTTTGCTGGGCTGCCCGACGAATGGAAATGGCGCTTCCTGAACTATGCGATGGGCCAGCAGACCCCGCCACCGCGGCCGAGCGTCCTGCGCGTCAGCTCGTTCGAGCACGCTCACCTTCATCTGGAGAGCCCGATCAACATCCTGCGGCAGGACGGCGACCATGTCGTCGTGGCCACACCGCGCCGCAGCTATCCGGTCGACTTCCTGATCTTCGGTACGGGTTTCAGGATCGATCTTGCCAATCGGCCGGAACTCGCCGCCTTCGAACCGCACATCCGTCTCTGGCGCGACCGCTTCCCGACGCCCCCCGGAATGGCGAACGGTGAACTCGAGGGATCGCCGGATCTCGGCAACGCGTTCGAGTTCCTCGAAAGGGCGCCGGGCTCGTGCCCGACGCTCTCGAAGATTCATTGCTTCAATTTCCCGGCGACGCTCAGTCACGGCAAGCTCACGGGCGATATCCCGGCAATCAGCGAAGGGGCAGACCGCCTGGCGCGCGGCATTGTCAGATCGCTCTTCGTCGAAGACCGCGAGACGCACTTCGCAAACCTCCAGGCCTTCGACACGCCCGAACTTCTCGGCGACGAGTGGGCCGACCCCGAGACCGAAGCGCTGCCTGCACTTTCCACCGAAAGGACCTGAGACCCGAAAATGCTTGAGATCAAGAACCTGAAGCTGTCGTACGGAAGCACCCGGATCCTGAACGGCGTCGACCTCTCGGTGAAGCGAGGCGACGTGGTGTCCATCATCGGCCCGAGCGGGACAGGAAAGACGACGCTGTTGAAGTGCATCAACCATCTGGTGAAGCCGGCATCCGGAACGATCGCCTTCGACGATATCAGGATGGATTTCGCGCGCCCGGACAAGGCTGCAGTCCAGGCAATCCGCCTGCGCACCGCGATGGTGTTCCAGCAGTTCAACGTCTTCAAGAACATGACGGTGATCCAGAACGTCATGGATCCGCTCGTCGTCGTGCAGGGCAAGTCGAAGGACGAGGCCCGCAGCATCGCCCTGCAGGAACTCGAAAAGGTGGGCCTTTCAGACAAGCTTGACAACTATCCGTCCCAGCTCTCCGGCGGCCAGCTCCAGAGAACGGGCATCGCGCGTGCGCTGGCGGTCAAGCCGGACGTGATGCTCTTCGACGAGCCGACGTCGTCGCTCGATCCCGAGCTCGTGAACGAGGTTCTGAAGGTGATCAAGGACGTCACGTCATCGGGGATCACCTCGCTGCTCGTCACCCACGAGATGCAGTTCGCGAAGAACATCTCGAACCGCATCGTCTTCATGGATCGCGGCGTCGTCGCAGCCGACGGCAGTCCGGCCGAGATTTTCGACACGCCTTCCAACCCACGACTTGCCCAGTTCCTCAATTCTGAACGTGCAATCCAATAGAGAAAGGATACCAGAAATGACGTCTTCGAGTTCACTTTCCCGCCGCAGCTTCGCCGCCGCCCTTGCCGGCGTTTCCATTGCACTCGCGAGCGCAGGCGCATCCTTCGCCGAGGACGCCGTCCGGACGATCAAGATCGCCACCGCGGCGGAATCGAAACCGCTCTCTTGGGGCGCCATCGGCGTGGAGCCGCAGGGCTACGAGCCGGATGTCCTGAAGGCAATCGACGCCAAGCTGCCTCAGTACAAGTTCGTGATGGAAGGTGCTGCCGACATCGCGCAGGAGACGGGTCTTGCGACCGGCAAGTACGACATCGCGACCGGCGGCTATTACCGAGCGCCCGCACGCGAAAAGCAGTTCCTCATTCCGGAAGCTCCAATCGGCGCCAGCCTGATCAAGATCTACAGCCGCAAGGACAGCGGCATCAAGGAGATGAAGGACCTCGTCGGCAAGAAGATCGTCCCGGTCACGGCAGGCGGCGGCATCTACAAGTTCGCCACCGCGTGGCAGGAGCAGAATCCCGACTCCAAGATCGAAATCACGGCTTCCAGCGCAGGCATCCCGTATCCGGACCGCCTGAAGGAAGTCGAGAACGGCAAGTACGACGCACTGGTCCTGCCATCCAATCTCGGCGAGCAGACGGTGATCGACCAGCAGAAGCTGAACGTCCAGGCGAGCGAGCCGGTCGCGATCAACAACACTTTCGTCCTCATCCATCGTTCAGAGGAGAACAAGGCGCTCGCCGATGGCATCGACAAGGCCCTGAAGGAGCTCAAGGCCGACGGCACGCTCGCCAAGCTGTCACAGAAGTGGTTCGGCGAAGACATCACCACCTACATGAAGTGACGCCGGCTTCGATGCCGGCGACCATGCCCAGGACTGAAAGAAGGAGTGTTCCCAAGTGGACCTATCCATACTGATCCCCGAGCTGCTCTCGGCGTTGCCGCTGACGCTCGCGATCACGTTCACGGCCATGGTCGCCGGCTTCGTGCTGGCGTTGATTGCGACGACGTTCCGGGTGCGCAGGATCCCGGTGATCAGCCAGCTGGCCGATCTATACGTGTCCTACGCGCGGAGCGTCCCCGTCGTGCTCCAGTTGTTCGTCGCCTTCTACGGACTTCCGGTGCTCGTCGGCGTATTCGGCATCGAGGATTTCGTCTCTCCGACGATCGCCGCCATGCTTGGCCTCAGCCTTTACCACGGCGGTTACTTGTCCGAAGTCATGCGGCCGGCATATCTCGCCGTCGAGCGCGGTCAGCACGACGCCGCCGACAGCCTGGGATATACGTTCCGCCAGAAGCTGGCGCGCGTCGTTGCGCCGCAGGCGGTTCACATCGCGCTGCCCGGCTACGGCAACTCCATCATCTACCTCATCCACAACGTTGCCCTCGTCATGTACATCGGCGCGGCAGACGTGATGGCGACCGCCCACCTCGTCATGGAGCGGGACTACAATCAGTACCAGTTCGAAACCTATCTGGTTCTGGCGGTGCTCTACTCCGTTCTGTGCCTGGCCGCATGGCTCGTCGTCCGCTTCTTCGAACTTCGTTCGGCGACGTTCGCGCCAAGCGGCACGCCCGTCAAAGCGCCGCTGATGGCGAGCGTCTGATCGAAGGGGAGACCGCAAAATGTTCGATATCGAAGTTCTTCTTCCCGATCTCTGGGACATCCTGGGAGCGGTTCCACTGACCCTTGCGATGGCGCTGGTGATCTTCGCCTTCTCGACGATCATCGGCAGCCTGTTCGCGATGGTCGAATATCGCCGGATCCCGGTACTCCGCCAGCTCGTCGTCGCCTACAAGATCGCCTTCAAGGGCGTCCCGATGGTCGTCGTCATCTTCCTCGCATATTACGGTCTCCCGTCGACGCTTCAATTCCTCACCTCGCTTGTCGGTGTCGAGTACAACGGTCATTCGATGCCGAACTGGGTGACGCTGATCGTTGCCCTGACGGCTTGCGTCGCGGCATTCCAGGCAGAAGTCGTCAAGGGCGCCTTGAACTCGTTCGACACCGGGCAGGCCGAGGCCGCGTATTCGCTCGGCTACAAGAAGAGCCAGCTCTTCAGGCGGGTGATGCTTCCTCAGGTGATCGTGGCGGCAATCCCGGATCTGGCGAACTCGTTCATGGTGATCATGAAAGCGCTGTCGCTTGGGTTCGCGATCGAGGTCGTGGATATCTTCGCTCAGTCTCAATTGACCGCCGCGCTGAACTTCTACTACCTCGAAGCCTTTCTCGTCGCCGTCGTGATCTACATGGTAATCGCCTATGTCGTCACCCAGATCGCTGACAGATCGGAGCGTGCGCTCCGAGTGCGGACATGACTTGCGAAGGATGACTGCGGAGACGGGGCTGCCCACAGGATCGTGCTCGCGTGGCGGCAGGCCAGGATCACGAGGTCAGGTCCGAGGCGAAGAAGCAAAGCGGCAAATACGAGGACGCTCAGAATGCCGGCGGCCAAACTGAGAAGCGAGGCGGCTTACGCGCCGCCTGGTGACGAAAACCAAAACAGGCGCTATTCCACCGTAAATGTTCCGGCCCCTTTGGAGTATTTCTTACCTCCAAGCGACTTGATCGTTGCACATTTTTCCTTATCGAACTTCTCGCACATCTTGTTGTCTTTGATGCTCCATGTGCCATTGTAGGTGGCCTTGTCCCCGTCGACAGTCGCTTCAATCGTTCCGTCTGGTTTGTAAGTTGTGACGCCCGATTGCGTCTTTGACTTCCAGTGAATTGGGTGGCCCACCAACTCGCTTTTCAACTGCTCCGCCGTCATGGATGCGGCATATGCACCAGATGCGAAGGCTAGCATAATGAGGCCAGAAACCGTGATCGCTTTCATCGTTCACTCCCTTCTTCCAAAGCGAAGATTGTAACCGCGTTAGAGCACGGCGAATATCTATCCATAAGGGTGACCGGCCACACCAGGCATCGTCATCGGCTACGGCATATCAGGGCTGGTCGTTATTCGCCGGTCTCACAGTGGGCGGTATCATGGCCTATGCGAGCGATGGCGCTGTGGCGTGGCTGCGGCATCAGCTGACGATCAACTGAACTCTCGCCACTCGACTCGCTGCTTTGCCTCAACCGAAAAAACCCGTATTAACTGGGCAAATTTCTAGCAATGGACTTCAGGGGGTGAATAAGCCTCTTTACATCGGCAAGCAAACTCGCTTCTCCGATAATGTTCCGTAGATTCTTTGAAGTATTTTTTTCCTGTTAGTTTGACATTCTCCAAGATAAAGCGCGCAGTGCCTTTGGCCTTGCAGCCGCAAGTCAGGCGTCGCAAACGACTAATTGCCGCCTGACAACAGGAGGACGTCATGTCGTCTACTTACGTCGTCGCTTTTATCCGGCACACTTCATTCGCTCCGTCTCCGAATACCCTCTCAAATCCTGGGTGATCAAGATAGCCGTATTGGTGGGAATGGCGGTGTCGATAGCGATCGTAGTTCACATGTTCATCGGCGCCTAACCAGCCGACGCCCGCCGCATTTATAGGAACTGGCTCCTCGGCCAGTAGCCCCGATCCGTGGAGTAATCAAACGTGCAACTTAGTAATGAAGAGCAACTGCGCCGTCGCGCCTATGCCATTTGGGAACGCCAAGGTTGTCCCAACGGGAAAGACATCGAGATTTGGGACTTGGCGGTGAAGGAGATGAGCGGCCAAGCACCGCCACAGGTCCCCGAAGCGCCGTTTCCCAGACCACAGGAAGAATACCGTCCGCAAAACCCGAAAGGCTAGCGCGGGAGGGGCAGCGGCCGGTGCGTTTGTATCTTGTCCACCGCGCCGCTGAACATCACCCGCAATGCCTTTTCAGCCAAAGCTCTTTCAGCCTGCCTTTGGCGATCAGCGCCAGCTTCCGTTCCTTGATGCACTTCGCGTGCGATCCGATCTCCGGCGTATCGATGCCCGAGACGAACGGAACACCTTCCCTCAGCAGTCGCATATTCTGCCCGTCGCGTTTGACCGTGTCGCCGTCGACCGCCGTCAGCGTGCGGTGGCTTCGTGATCTTTGGGTATGAGAAGTCCAGCGCGGCATTCGGGGGCATCGGCCGGCTTCTGCTCGCAGCGCGCAAAGGAACGGGCCCGTCTATGTCGGGGGAGTGGGAACCGGCTTTAACGAACGTTCCGCGAATGAGCTCCGGACGCAGATGGACAAGCTGACCATCGGCAAGCCCGCGGTCGATACCGGAAGGAAGCGGAACGCAGTCTTCGTCGATCCGAAGCTTGTCGCTGAGACCGAATATCGGGCCTGGACGCATGACGGCAAGCTGCGCCATGCGTCGTTTAAGGGGCTACGCGAAGAGCAAGATAACGCAGCGGTGTATACGGTAAAATGAGGATTTGCGTTTATCCTCGTCTGATCGAAGACGCCTACACCGGTGTGAGGAATAGTATGCTGAAAGCGTTGCTTAACGCGCCCGCGCGATTGTTTTGCGCAGCAGTTTTGGTTCTGTCAGTTAATGGTCTGCGGCAGGCTGCTGCAATGGCGCCATGCCCCGGCCAAAAGGAACTGCTTGCGAAGGCGGAGGTCGTGGTGGAGGCTCGGGTCAAATCACTATCTATCGGCCCTTCTGGTTTGATAGCGGCTGACAAAGATTTCCCGGGCCAGCTGGTTAGAGCGGATTTGGAGATCAAGAAAGTCATCAAAGGAAGGTTCGCTGAAAAGGAGGCGATAGTATACGGCACCGCGTTTCCTCCTGGGCCATTCGATAAGTTGGCCGCGATGGCACTAATCTACGGTTTCGAGGGTCGTGACACGTTCGAATGGGAACTTGCGCGTTTTGACATGGGTGCAGGAATGGCATTTTTCAGGATGAATGACTGCATCTATCACAAGTTCCCGGAACTGGACGTCGGTCCCCGTTGATCGATGGATCACCCGGTCTGCATTCATGCATTCCCTTTCACATCGCCGTCTTTGTCCAGGTCATGCACCGGCAGATAGGTGTTCTTCTCCATCCACTCCCGGACGATATACCTGATGGCGTCCTCCCGAGTCAGCACCAGCTCACTCGAGACATTGCGAAGGGCTTCTTCCATATCGTCGTCGATGACGAGCGACCCGGCATTCCGCACCAACAGGGCGAGCATAATCTGATCTGCCCGGGAAATCTCGGCGATGCGATCGGCGGCGTCATCGAGGAGGGCGGGCCTATCGTGCATGGTCATGGTTTCTCGGCCGCCTGTGGTCCTTCTGAGCCGATTAGCATATCAGAGTGGCGAAGGCACCTACAGAATATGCTAACCTACTGCCTGTCGTCAAAAGCGTACACGTCGTTAATCCGAGGAAGAGGTGGGAGCCGGACCGTTGTCATTACGCACCTCCGCGTGCAATTCTGTCGCGTAGGCTGTTTAGGCAAGGTGTACATGGCGGTAACAACATTCGCATCTCCACCCTGGTGGAGAATTGCAGTTGCACTAATTGTGGTGCCTTTGGTGGCATCCTTGGCATATGCGGTTTACAGCCCCGCCTATCAGGGCCTGCCGGATATGATGGAGCGCGTTGTCCAAACAACTGCAGTGGTCGCGTTCTTCGGTGCGTATCCGCCAACTGTTGTATTGGGAATACCATTGATACTCTATTTCAAGGGACGAATACGGGCATCCCTTGCAAATTGTGCGATGGTCGGTGCCTCCATTGCGACCTTCCCGTGGTTTTGCCTAGCTATATTTTTCGGCCCGGACGAGGCTTACACGAATGATCACATGACCTACCAAAACGGGATGATGACGTGGTGGGGATTGCTGGAAGCAATCGAATTGCTCACAGAAATAGCTGTATTCGGAATTGCCGCCGGTGGACTGTTCTGGTTAATCGCCGCGGCCGGCATCAAAAAACAGCCCGCATCTAAAAAAGTGTTTGAATAGCGGTTCTCGATATCGCCCGATCGCGATCGATCCCGAGTTGCGCAACAGAAGAGCGGCGCGGCGGAGCATGATCTGCAAATCAGCTCGCGAAATATGTGCGATCCGGCTGGCGGCGTCTTCAAGGAGGGTGACGGTGTCGGGCATGGTCATGGGGTCTCGGGCGGCCGTAACCGTCATTCCGACGGTTTGGAGAAGCCGCGGTAGAAGCGTGTCGGCTGCAGCAGCGAGCTGACGATGTTGGCCACGATCGGCCCATCCGCCTCGCTCTTCGCCTTCGCTTCTTTCCACTCACGATCGGCGATGAACTCGGCCCATTTTTGCCCGCGCTCCGCCAGCGACCGCCATTCGAGCAGGTAGGTCAGATCGTTGCTGGAAGAACCGATCATCGTCGTCCAGAAGCCGAGTGAGCGAATGCCGAGACGTTCCCAGATCGCCAGCGTCGCGGTCTCGAAACGCTGTTGCAGTGCCGGCAGCCTCTCTGGCAGACATGTATAGATGCGCAATTCGTGGATCATCGGATGCTCCTCATGCTGGATGCCCTTTGGAGCGTCCTCAAACCGCTCTCGGAAATGAGGGGGCAGCTTATAAAATTCCATAAGGTAATCAATAGTCCGGCGGCGACCTTCAGCGGGCTGCGGGAGGAGCAGGATATGGCCGAGGTTTATGAGCTGACGTGATGAGCAGGATGACACCGCAGTTTATGATCTGGATTAATTTCCTGGCGCTTACCGCCCGCAGCCGATGCAAGGCTTGATAATTCCCACCAGACTCAAAATTATGAAGATCGATATGAAGGAGGTCACTACCAGCACAAAAGGCATGGCGACGTAGAACTTCGCTTTCGGCTCAGGGCAGCCTCTTGCCGAGAAAAACCGGTGAAGTCCGTCCGGAGAAGCTTAATTGAGTGACGATCGAATTCAAATGGTGGATGGCTTATGCGCCGTGGGCGGCTTTTGCGCTTACAGCTAAAGGGCAATCCGGTCGCGGGAGTCCTTCTTGGCCTGCTCGTACGTATCGAAAAACGGCAAACGCGGTTCATCGGTGGATAAGACTTTGCCCTGGGGTTCAGGAACCTCTTCGGTTGGTCATGTCGTGCAAATGGAGAACCTCGCGTCGGAGCTGCCATTGTGGAAATGTCAGACCCCCGCGCGAGCAACTTCATGCCGCTCGCGATGCTAAAATTCGACGGAAGTAGTGGTCTCGCCGCGTCACTCGCATTCTTCGGCACCCTCAGCGTCCTCGCCATCTTGTCGACAACCGGCCCGTATCGCTTCTCCAGCGCCACCGGATATTTCCGAGAGATCGTTCGGCGAATCGCGAAAAACTGTCGGGAATCGACTTGGGAAAAGCCGTATAACGCTCCAGAAAACGTCGGCCGGTCTCACAGTGGGCGGTATCATGGCCTATGCGAGCGATGGCGCTGTGGCGTGGCTGCGGCATCGGCTGAAGATCAACTGAACTCCACGTTGCCAACTAACTCGATCAGGCGATATTGTTTAACCTCTTGCTGCCCTCTGTATCTGGATTCAATGAGCGATGCCGGAAGTGATCACAACGTGTCGGCTCACGCGAGATACTGCTGTTCTGCTTGAAAATATCGCGGACGATGTTTTCGACGAGGAGATTAACGCCCAGCGGCTTGCAACCTATTTGAAGTCGCCGGGGCACCTGATGATCATCGCGGTTTGCGGAAAGCAGGTTATCGGCCAGATCGCGGCCTACGTTCACAGCCACCCCGATCGAGCATCGGATGTCTACATCGACAATCTGGGTGTGGCTCCGCCTTTCCAGCGGCGTGGTGTTGCGCGACGCCTCGTCGACGAGGTCTTGGCGTGGGGCAGAACGCTGGAATGTCACCAGGCGTGGATCGTTACAGACACCGAGAACAATGCCGCTCGCGCCCTCTACGAAAGTCGTGGGGCCGCAGCCGAGCCGATCGTGATGTTCTCTTATAAACTCTGATCTGCCGCCGCGTTCGCTTTCCGCACCAAACCGTCCACTCATAGGCTGGTGGGAGTTATCAGGGCTGGCGCCCACAGCGAAGCGGATGGAGAAATGATCCTGCGCATCGCTTGCGCGCATGGGCTCGAAGGCATCATCGCAAAGACGAAACGAGTGGCTGAAGATCAAATGCATCCAGAGCGATGCCTTCGCGATCATCGGCTGTGAGAAGTCGACGGCATCGTTCGGCGGCATCGAACGGCTACTCCTCGCCGCGCGCAAAGGAAACGAGCTTGTCTATGTCGGGGGAGTGGGAAGCGGCTTCAAAGAGCGCTCCGCGAGCCAGCTCCATGAGAAGATGGACAAGCTGATCATCGGCAAGGCCACGGTCGATACTGGGCGGAAGCGAAACGCGGTCTTCGTTAACCCGCGCCTCGTTGCCGAGATCGAATATCGAGCCTGTACGCACGATTGGAAACTGCGCCACGCCTCCTATAAGTGCCTTCGGGAGGAGCGGGATAAAGTCGGGGGCTATCAGTTGGACTCAATTGGCAAAACGTACTGTAAGCAATCAATGCATGACTTTGATGCTTCCCAACAGGCCCAAAACGATAAAGATCGACATGAATGAGGTGACAGCCAGCACGACAGGCATAGCGAAGTAGAGCTTTTTCGGCGTCGCTAAAAACCGCCTATGGGCGAAGCTTGAAAAATAAACATCGAATCCGAAATCCTGGCTGAAATCGAAACCGTTCTTGCTGTAGAAAATAATGGACATAACGTACCAATACCAGCTGTAAGCGCGCTGTTATCCATAATGATGTCCGAAGATCCGGTATGAAAGATGCTTAATTCTACTATTCCGGGCTGCGAGCGAGCAAGAGGAAGCTAACGCAATCCCCAAGTACACCGGGGGCACATATCTCAGAGGCCATCCACGTGGCAGCGGCGGCGAGTTTCCCCCCGTGCTCCTTCCATGAGACCCAACGCCGACGATTTGCCGCCCTCCGGCTACCCGCATCGCAGCCTGCCGGAGCTCGACTATCCGTTCCACGATAGACCGTTACCGTCACAACATGCGGCCGCATCTGCTATAAGCGAAAGAAGATCAACCTCAGCCTGGTCTTTGCCGGGCAGGCCGTCGGCATCAAACAGGTCGAAGACCGTATCTGGCTCGCAAGCTTCATGGATTACGACCTGGGACACTTCGATGACGAGACATGCAGGCTCGAACCGCTGCCGAACCCTTTCGGCTCGAAAGTGTTACCTGTGTCTCAGGAATAAACCGTAACTATGTGTCCAGAATGGACCCTAAGAAGAATGGCGCACCCGACAGGATTCGAACCTGTGACCTTTGGAATCGGAATCCAACACTCTATCCAGCTGAGCTACGGGTGCATGCCGAAGGCGGTTTGAATCGCCTGTCCGATGGGTGGTTCTTAGCCTAGCTTGCGGCCGGCTTCAATCGCGAAATTCTCAGAAATACCGATGCTTGCGATTTGCAGGGTGTTTTTATTCGTCACCTATGGGAGCTGATATAAAAACTCCGCCGGCCTTGCGGGCGGCGGAGCGGGGTTGTCGGGGGCAGGGCGCCTTCATGCATGTCGCCCGGAAGTGTGCAGCGGTTCCGGGAGAACGACATGCATCAAACAAAAGGCTAAAGCGCGTCGCATCAATCAAATTCGACGCGACGCGCTTTAGCGGCGCTCAGATCTGCATGGCGCCGGGGCCGGGGATTGCCTTGGGCGGCACCTTGCCGAGGATGATCATGCCCAGCACTTCGTCCTTGGTCACATCTTCGGTGCGGGCGTGGCCCACGAGCTGGCCGTTCTTCATCACCGAGACGCGGTCGGCGAGGTCGAAGACGTCGTGGATGTCGTGGCTGATCAGGAAGATGCCGATGCCTTCCTTCTTCAGCTGCTTGATCAGCTCGCCCACCTGCGCCGTCTCCTGGGGGCCGAGCGCCGCCGTCGGCTCGTCCATGATCAGGATGCGGGCGTTGAAGAGGATGGCGCGGGCGATCGCCACCGATTGCCGCTGGCCGCCCGAAAGCGCCTTCACCGGCTCCTTGAAGCGCTTGAAGTTGGGGTTGAGCCGCCCCATCACCTCGCGCGCCGAGGCTTCCATCGCCACGTCGTCGAGTGTGCCCCAGCGGGTTTTCAGCTCGCGGCCGAGATAGAGGTTGGCAGCGGCGTCGACATTGTCGGCGACGGCAAGCGTCTGGTAGATCGTCTCGATGCCGTATTTCTTGGCATCGCGCGGATTGCGGATATCGGCCGGCTCGCCGTTGATCAGGATATCGCCGCTGTCGCGCTTGTAGGCGCCGGAGAGGATCTTGATCAGCGTCGATTTGCCGGCGCCGTTGTGGCCGAGAAGGGCCACGACTTCGCCGGGGTAGAGATCGACCGAGGCATTGTCCACGGCATGGATGCCGCCGAAGGAGATCGAGATGTTTTTCAGTTCCACGAGGGGAGTGCGTTGATCAGCCATGTTTAGGGCTCCTCTCACTTGGCACGGGAGCGATAGACGGTGTCGAGCCAGACCGCCACGACGAGGACGGTGCCGACGACGACGCTCTGCAGCGGTGTGTCGACATGCGCGAGAACCATGCCGGATTGCAGCGATTGCATGACGAGCGCGCCGAGCATGGCGCCGGCAATCGTGCCGGTGCCGCCCGCCAGCGACGTCCCGCCGATAACGGCGGCGGCGATGGTGTAAAGCTCGTCGAGCGTGCCCTGCGAGTTGGTTGCGGCGTTGAGGCGGGCGGTGGAAATCGCGGCTGCGATTGCCGCCAAAATGCCCATCAGCGCGAAGATGCGCACGGTCACCCAGCGGGTCTTGATGCCGGCGAGCTCCGCCGCCTCGGGGTTGCCGCCGATCGCAAAGACATAGCGGCCGAAGCGCAGCCGTGTGGCGATGAAGGTCATGATGATGCCGACGACGATGGCGATCAGCACCGGCACGGCGATGCCGTAGGGAATATCCAGGCCGGTTTCGGGCCAGGGAATATTGTTGGCCTCGGCATATTTCTTGGCGATGTTGATCGGCCAGTAATAGCTGTTGGCGATAGAGACGGCGCCGAGGATCAGCACGCAGCTGAGGGTGGCGAGGAAATATTCAGCCCATATCGGCCGGCGCGGAAAGCCGAAGCGGCGGCGCTGCCGGCGCGAGCCGATAATGCTGGCCACGACGAAGAGGCAGGCGGCGATGCCGACGATCCAGCTCCAGGTGGCGCCGATCGAGCCCTCTGCGCCGCCGCCCATGATGCGGAAGGTCTGGTCCATCGGCGCAACCGTCTGGCCGCTGGTCACAAGCCAGGTCGCGCCGCGCCAGACGAGCAGGCCGCCGAGGGTGACGATGAAGGAGGGAACGTTCAGGAAGGCGATGATGATGCCCTGGAAGGCGCCGATCAGGCAGCCTGCCGCAATGCCGACCAGCAGCGTGATCGCCCAGGTGAAGGGGCTGTCGAAACCGATATACTCCGGCAGGATTTTCGCCTGGGTCACGCCCATGATCATGCCGCAGAGGCCGAGCACGGAACCGACCGAAAGATCGATGTTGCGGGTGACGATGATCAGCACCATGCCGGTGGTCATGACGGCGATGTCGGTCGTCTGGACCGAAAGGTTCCAGAGATTGCGCGGGGTCAGGAACAGGCCGCCGGTGATGATGTGGAAACCGATCCAGATGATAACAAGCGCGCCGATCATGCCGAGCAGGCGTGTGTCGATCTCGGTCGCCCGGAAGAAGCGGGTCACCGGACTGGCTTCCGCCGCTCGCGGTCCGCTCGATGTCGTTGATTTTACCATTTCGGCCATGGGTTTGCCGTTCCCCCATTATGTTTGGACGGTGCGCCGGCGTGCCCAAAACCGTTGGCGGCGTCATTCGTCTGTTCTTCAACTGACCATCGCGATGCTTCCGGAAACCGTGGCGTGGCGTCGCGACACCCTTCCGGCAGGGAATGCAAGTCCGCGATGGTGCGGCGGGCGGAGAAAACTTCGTGGTTGGAGCTCTCATCCGCATCCGGCGCCGCAACGGTGTCTCCGCTGCGGCGCCGGCATTTCGTTCGAAGCGTGCTTACTTGCAGGCAGCGACAGCGCCGGCCTTGACGCCCTGGCAGGCTTCAGCCTTGGAAATCCAGCCGGCGTCGATGACGACGTTGAGGTTTTCCTTGGTGATTGCCTGCGGCTTCAGGAAGACAGAGTGCATTTCCACGCCCTTCGGGCCGCCCTTGAAGGTCTGGGCGCCGTCGATCTTGCTCATGTCCTTGCCGCCGGCGAGGTCGAGAGCGATTTCGGCAGCGCGGGTGCCGAGTTCGCGGCTGTCCTTCCAGACGGAAACCGTCTGCGTGCCGAGAGCGATGCGGTTCAGCGCTGCCTTGTCGCCATCCTGGCCGGAAACCGGAACGGAGCCGGCAAGGCCCTGGGCGTCGAGAGCTGCGATCGCGCCGCCGGCGGTGCCGTCGTTCGAAGCAACAACGGCGTCAACCTTGTTGTTGTTGGCGGTCAGGAACTGCTCCATGTTGCGCTGAGCATTCTCAGGCAGCCAGCCGTCGGTATAGGCTTCGCCGACATTCTTGATCTTGCCGGCGTCGATCGCGGCCTTCAGCACTTCCTGCTGGCCCGAGAACAGGAAGTCAGCATTCGGGTCGGAAGACGAGCCCTTGATGAAGACGTAATTGCCTTCCGGCTTGGCCTTGAAGACGCCCTGGGCCTGCAGGCGGCCGACTTCCTTGTTGTCGAAGGTGATGTAGAAGGCAGCCGGGTTTTCGATCAGACGGTCATAGCCGACAACCGGGATGCCTTCAGCAGCGGCCTTTTCGATCGCCGGGCCGATGGCGTCGGAATCCTGGGCGAGAATGATCAGCGCGTTGGCGCCCTGCGAGATCAGCGATTCGACGTCAGTCAGCTGCTTTGCGGCTGAGGACTGCGCGTCAGCGGAAATGTACTTGGCGCCCTTGGCTTCGAGAGCCTTCTTGATCGCGGCTTCGTCGGTCTTCCAGCGCTCTTCCTGGAAATTCGACCAGGAAACGCCGACGACGAGATCGGCAGCCATGGCAACGGTATGCACGGAAACGAGAATGGCCGCCCCGGCCATCAGCTTCAAAATAGACTTCATAATATCCTCCCGAGTGAGTTGCGACCGGCCCAGCCCATGCTTCCTCCGGCCACCGCGAAAAGCTGTCCAGAAAAATTCGGATTATTTTCTCGACAGTCGAGAAATTTAGTGTCAGAGATTTTTTCAACTGTCAACACTGCACTGCCGGCTTAATTTCCCTTGCGGAACGGCGGCCGGAGATGCAGTGAGAACCGCGGGCGGAACTAGCAGGGGGAGAGGGCGGCATTCATGCTGACCAAGTCGAGCACGGAGCTGGTCCGGCAGAGAAACAGCGTGCTCGTGCTGTCCGTGCTGCGTCGCCACGGCGCGCTCGCCCATACAGAAATAGCCGATTCCACCGGACTTTCCTCGGCCACCATCTCGGCGATCACCGCCGATCTGGAACGCGCCCAGATTATCGAAAAATCCGAGCAGCAGGCAGCCAGCGGCCGCGGCCGGCCGCGCGTGCTTTTGCGCCAGCGGCGCGATTGCGGCTATCTCATCGTCGTCATCATCTCATCGGATGCGGTGCAATATTCGCTTGTCGATTATGCGGGCAAGCTGATCGATCGTTTCAGCGAGGAACGCTCGCATGATCCCTCGGGCGCGGCCCGCTTCGTTCAGGCGGTGCGCGCCGGGCTGTTGCGAATTCTCGATCGTTCGAGGATCACACAGGAAAAAGTGCTGTTGATCTCGATCAGCAGCAAGGGGCTGGTCAATTCCACAGAGCCGGTGCTCGTCTGGTCGCCGATCTTCGGCAGCGAGCAGATCGATTTCGAATCAGCGCTGCGGCCGGAATGGCAGGCCAAGGTGATCCTCGACAACGAGACGCTGCTGGTCGCCGCCGCCCTCGGCGCGCGCGAGGAGATCGTCAAGGGCGCCGATTTCCGCTCGCTCGCCGCCCTCTCGCTCGGCCACAGCGTCGGGCTCGGCATCGTCCGGCGCGGCAACCAGACCGGCCAGGAGATCTCGGCGCCGAATTTCGGGCACATGCTGCACATGGCGGGTGGCGGCCTCTGCCGTTGCGGCACACGCGGCTGCATCGAGGCCTATGCCGGCTTCTACGCCATCCTGCGCGGCGCCTTCGAAGTGCCGCTCGATACCATTCCCGCAAAATTCGTGCCCGTCGCCGAACTCGACAAAATCGCCGCCAAGGCCCGCCAAGGCCACCGCATCCCCGCCTTCGCCTTCCGCCAGGCGGGCCTAGCGCTTGGCAACGGCCTGTCGCGCATGCTCAGCCTGACCGAGCGCATGCCCATCGCCATCACCGGCCCCGGTACGCGCTATTACGACCTTCTGCGCCAGGGGATCGAAGAGGGTCTCGGCCAGTCGCATATCGTGCGCATGGAGGGCATGCCGGAAATCCGGGTGGTCGCCGATGAGCAGATCCTCGTCTTCGAAGGCCATCTCAACCGGGCACTGTCGGTGATCGACCAGGATATTGTAATTTCGGGGGGACAGGGTGGAGATTAGTGAGAGATCCTGCTGGCGCTTCGGCTGCGGCCGTGGATTGGAATGACGGAGGTTGAGGAGAGGGAACGGCAGGAGGCGCGGACTGGCAGGAGCGCCGCTGCATTCGTATCTGGCCATCCATCGCTGTTCTGCTGCGGAGGTCACCCCACCCAACCTCACCGCACCCGCACGCTGCTGAATTGCCTCAGCATCTCGCCTCCTGCCAGTCGCGTCCTCCCACTCTCCGTCATCCTCGGCCTTGAGCCGAGGACCCATGCCGCAGCCTCCGGCGAGGATGGGCAGGGTCGCATTTCCTCTTGTTCCCTCATTCCTGTGCTTGTCACAGGAATCCAGTGCGCCCAAGTCTTTGGGCGCGGGAGACGCTCTTCAAGGCCGATGGGTTCATTCACCGCGCAGACGCGCGGTGAATGAATTCCTGTGACGAGCACAGGAATGAGGGAGGGAGAGGTCGCGGCTCGATCCCGGTGCGTTGTGGCAGTCGGGATGACAGGCCGGTCTAGGCGCATTTACCCCCAAACGCAAAACGGCCGGGCAAACACCCGGCCATCCCACACATATCACCCGATCGAAAGCGAGCCGTCACCCAACCTTGACCAGCTTGCTTTCCTTCACCGACTGCACCGCCGCATCGGCAAGCGCTAGTGCTGCCAAACCATCGGCGCCCGAGGGCGAGATCTTCGTGCCCTTTTGGATCGCGGCGATGAAGGCGGCGATTTCGTTGGCGTAGGCTTCGGTGTAGCGGGTCATGAAGAAATCATGCAGCGGCGGGCGGGTGTAGCCGTCGCCGTTTGCGACTTCGATCGAGACCGGGCGCTGGTTTTCGGCCGCGGCCATGCCCTTTGCGCCATGCACTTCGATGCGCTGGTCGTAGCCATAGGTGGCGCGGCGGGAATTGGAGATGATCGCCTGCTTGCCGGATTTCGTCTGCAGGATCACCGAGACGCTGTCATAGTCGCCGGCCTCGCCGATCGCCTTGTCGACCAGCACGGCGGCGGTCGCCAGCACCGAGACCGGCTCTTCGCCGAGCAGGAAGCGGGCCATGTCGAAATCGTGGATGGTCATGTCGCGGAAGATGCCGCCCGAGCGCTTGATATAATCCACCGGCGGGGCGCCGGGGTCGCGTGAGGTGATCGTCACCATCTCGACATCGCCGATCTTGCCCTCGTCGATGACCTTGCGCACGGCCATGAAATGCGGATCGAAGCGGCGGTTGAAGCCGACCATCAGCTTGGCGCCGGTCTCTTCCACCACCTTCATGCAGGCCTTGACGCGGGCAACGTCGAGATCGATCGGCTTTTCGCAGAAGATCGCCTTGCCGGCGCGGGCGAAGCGCTCGATCAGGTCGGCATGGGTGTCGGTCGGCGTGCAGATGACGATGGCGTCGATATCCTTGGCGGCCTCGATCGCCTCGATGGTGCGGACCTCGCAGCCATAGGCCGAAGCAATGGCGTCGGCCGCCTGCGGAAAGGCGTCGGCGACGGCGACGAGCTTTGCATTGGCGTCGCCGCTGACGGCTTTCGCATGAACCTTGCCGATGCGGCCGGCGCCGAGAAGACCAAATCTCACTGTCATAGCAACCTCCCTTGAATTCGGAACAAACAAACCGAATTGCCAAAAATCTGGAATTTTCATTCCATTATCTGTGCGCGGCGTCAAGCCCGCGGCTCTTTCACATTTGCAAGATTCAAACTAAAGACAAGCGCCACACATGCCACCGGCAGTGTGACACATACAAAGAGCAGTGCGACACATGCTAAGCGCAGTGTGACATATGCGACCGCGGGGTAGAGATGCAACTGATTGATCCGAACCATCCGGCATACCGGCGCCTTTGGGTGCGTGTTGCCATCGTTGCCGTCTGCTTCGGCTGGGCGGCGTTCGAGATTGTCGGCGGTGATCCCTTTTGGGCGGTGCTCTCGGCTGCGGCCGGCGCCTATTCCTTCTATATGCTATTCTGGACCTTCAAGCCGCAGCCAGAGGTCGCCGAGACGACCGCGGAGCCTGACGTTGGTGAAGAGGAGGAGCCGGCGGAGATATCCACCGAAAATCCTTCGAAGGACGGTAAGGCCGAGTAATCAGCGCAATCGCCGCAGCGCCTCGTCGATCAGCAGATTGGCGAGCATCATCCGCTTCGTCGCATTGTCGCGAAAGGGCAGGGCGACGCCGTCGGGGTGATTGGCGCGGGCGAAGGCGCGGCGCTTCTCGCTGAGCGTCAGCGGCGTGTCGGCAGCCGAGATCGCCAGCTCGGCGGCAACCTCCTGCGGTGTTGTCCGAGTCAGATGATCCGGCATGACGGGCTCAGGTTCCGGCAAAGGCGTTGGTTTGTCCACGATCTCAGCGGCCGCTTCGTGTTCCAGATTGTCGAAATAGGCCTGGCCGACGCGCTGCGAGGCGACCGAGACACCCTCCATGACATCGAAGGCAAGCCCGGTGCCGAGGCCGGCCACGCGATGGGCAGCGGGCGCCTCAGCGTCTTCATCCGTCTCGTCCTCCGCCTTCAGCCGCTCGAGGACTGATTGAAATACTGATTGTCCGAACAGCATCCGCCTTCCTTAAGTGCCCTCCGTTTTTCTACGAAACACGGAAGTGCTCTATCTTTTCAAACGCAATTCCGGACGCAAAAACCGCCGTCCACTTTTGCTGGAATTGCTCCAGCACCCATTAAAGGCGGGCAAGATGGCGCAGGGCTTGCGGGCCGCGTCAGCCCGCTTGCTTCAGGCTCTCCTCGAGGATGATGTCGTAGAGCAGCCTTGCGCTCGGCGGCAGCGCCCGTTCCCTCGCCGTGATCAGGCTATAGGGTTTGACGTTGATATCGAAGTCGATTGGCAGCATGCGCACGTCCGAGGCCTTGGCGCTTTGGCTCGCCAGGAACTGGGCGACGTCGGTGGCAACAGGAGCGATCGCGTCGGTTCCGCAGACGATGGCGCAGGTCAAAAGCAGCGAAGAGGTGTTGACGATATTTTCCGGCAGCGCCACGCCGCGCGACAGGAAAATGTCCTCAATCGTCCGGCGCAGCAGCGTGCCCGGCGGCTGGAACACCCAGTCGTAATCCCTGATGTCGGAAAGGCTGCTGGTCTTTTTCTTTTTCAGCAGCGGATGGCGGTTGCGCACGATCAGGCAGGCCCGCTCGATGCCGATCTCGGTCACCTCGAACAGGCGCGGATTGAGATCGTCGGGAATGCGGCTGATGATGAAGTCGTGGCGGGCGGCGAGCAGCTCGCGGGCCAGCACGTTGCTGGTCTCCACCTGGATATTGATCTCGATGCCGGGATAGGCCTTGCGCACCCTGTTGATCGCTGGCACGACGAGGCTCATGGCCGGCGCCGTCACCGCGCCGATGAACACTGGGCCGCCCTTGCCGCTCTTCAATTCGCCGATCTCGCGGCTTGCCTCGCGCAGCTCCAAGAGGATCTTTCGCGCCCGTCTGGCAAGGGCTGCGCCGAAGGTCGTCAGCACCACGCCGCGGGCGACGCGCTCATAGAGCGGCGTCTTGATGATTGATTCCATTTCGGACAACATGCGCGATGCGGCGGGCTGCGAGATGTTTAAGACTTCCGCAGCTGCGGAAATCTGTCCGCTATCTTCGATTGCGACGATCATGCGCAGGTGATTCAGCTTAAGTCCTGCACGTAAAAGGTTGTCATCGCCGAAACTATCGCTGTGGATATCGACGTGATCCATCAAAATGGGCTCTGAAATAATCGTCATGGTTGCAGCCTCCTCGCTGCGCTCCATCAAAAGTAATACTTTTTAACGATATACCAAAATTGTTATGCACGTTACCACTTATTCTATTTGACAGTTATAGGAATCCATACCAGTTTGCCGCCGTGTGCTGGTTGGCACTCAACACGTGTGAGATCGTGGAGGAGACCTACTTCGTTTCTCACCATCTGAAGTATCTATCCAATACGGAACCTGCCACAGTTTCGGGGCGGGCGATTTTTCGTCCGCTGCTTATTAACAAAGGGAGAGAGAAATGAAGTCCATTATCTCATTGATGGCTGCGGCTGCCTTCGGCGTCGCTTCGTTCGTTGCACCGGCAATGGCTGCCGACAAGGGCACCGTCGGCATTGCCATGCCGACCAAGGCTTCGGCTCGCTGGATCGACGACGGCAACAACATCGTCAAGCAGCTCCAGGCTGCCGGCTACCAGACCGACCTGCAGTATGGCGACGACGATATTCCGAACCAGCTTTCGCAGATCGAAAACATGGTCACCAAGGGTGCCAAGGTTCTCGTCATTGCTTCGATCGATGGCACGACGCTTTCCGACGTTCTCCAGAAGGCTCATGACGCCGGCATCAAGGTCATCGCTTATGACCGCCTGATCCGCGATTCGGGCAACGTCGACTACTACGCGACCTTCGACAACTTCCAGGTCGGCGTTCTGCAGGCTGGCTCCATCGTTGACGGCCTCGGCCTCAAGGATGGCAAGGGCCCGTTCAACATCGAACTGTTCGGCGGTTCGCCGGATGATAACAACGCCTTCTTCTTCTATGATGGCGCAATGTCCGTCCTGCAGCCTTACATCGACAGCGGCAAGCTCGTCGTGAAGTCCGGCCAGACCGGCATGGATAAGGTCGGCACGCTGCGTTGGGATCCGGCAACGGCCCAGGCCCGCATGGACAACCTGCTCTCGGCTAACTACACCGACGCCAAGGTCGACGCCGTTCTGTCGCCTTACGACGGTCTGTCGATCGGTATCATCTCCTCGCTGAAGGGCGTTGGTTATGGTACGGCTGCCCAGCCGCTGCCGATCGTCACCGGTCAGGACGCTGAAATCCCGTCGGTCAAGTCGATCATCGCTGGCGAACAGCATTCGACGATCTTCAAGGACACCCGCGAACTCGCCAAGGTCACTGTTGCCATGGTCGATGCCGTCATGTCCGGCAAGGAGCCTGAGGTCAACGACACGAAGACCTACGACAACGGCGTCAAGGTCGTTCCGTCCTATCTGCTGAAGCCGGTTGCCGTCGACAAGACCAACTACAAGCAGATCCTCGTCGACAGCGGTTACTACTCTGAAGACAAGCTGAAGTAATCAGTTAAGCAGGAGACCGGAGCCCGCGCTTGCGGGTTCCGGTCTTCGATTTTATGATCGCCAAACCGCTTGGCGGCTCAAGACGCTGGAACTTTGACTATGGACAATACCATCCTCGAAATGCGGAGCATCACCAAGACGTTCCCAGGCGTCAAGGCGCTGGAGAATGTGAACCTCAAGGTTCGCAAGGGTGAAATTCACGCGTTGGTAGGCGAAAACGGGGCCGGCAAATCGACCCTGATGAAAGTGCTATCAGGCGTCTATCCGACAGGAAGCTATGAAGGCGACATCGTCTATGAAGGCGAGACGCGCAACTTCAAGGTCCTGAAGAATTCCGAAGAAATCGGCATCGTCATCATCCACCAGGAACTGGCGCTCGTGCCGTTGCTGTCGATCGGCGAGAACATCTTCCTCGGCAACGAGAATGCCAAGAGCGGCGTCATTAGCTGGGACGAGACGTTCAACCGCACCAAGCAGCTGCTCAAGAAGGTAGGCCTCTCGGAATCTCCGAACACGCTGGTCACCGACATCGGCGTCGGCAAGCAGCAGCTCGTCGAGATCGCCAAGGCGCTGTCGAAGAGCGTCAAGCTGCTCATCCTCGACGAACCCACCGCCTCGCTCAACGAAAGCGATTCCGACGCGCTGCTCACGCTGCTGATGGAATTCCGCAATCAGGGCATCACGTCGATCATCATTTCCCACAAGCTGAACGAAATCCGCAAGGTCGCCGACCAGATCACCGTGCTCCGCGACGGCATGACCGTCAAGACTCTCGACTGTCACGCGGACGAAATCAGCGAAGACATCATCATCCGCAACATGGTCGGCCGCGATCTCGAGGATCGCTATCCCCCGCGTTCGGTGCCGATCGGCGAAACCATCCTCGAAGTGAAGAACTGGAATTGCTATCATCAGCAGCACCGCGACCGTCAGGTCCTGCACGATATCAACGTCACCGTCCGCAAGGGCGAAGTCGTCGGTATCGCCGGTCTGATGGGTGCAGGGCGCACCGAATTCGCCATGAGCCTGTTCGGCAAGGCCTATGGGCACAAAGTTTCGGGCGACGTGCTGATGCACGGCAAGCCGGTCGACGTCAGCACCGTGCGCAAGGCGATCGACGCAGGTCTTGCCTATGTCACCGAAGACCGCAAACAGCTCGGCCTCGTGCTCAACGACACGATCCTGCACAACACGACGCTGGTCAATCTGAAGGCCGTGTCGAATGCGTCGGTCATCGACAGCGTCAAGGAATCCAAGGTCGCGTCCGACTATCGCTCGAAGTTGCGCATCCGCTCTTCCAGCATCTTCCAGGAAGCGGTCAATCTGTCCGGCGGCAACCAGCAGAAGGTGGTGCTGTCGAAGTGGCTGTTCTCCAATCCCGATGTTTTGATCCTTGACGAGCCGACGCGCGGCATCGATGTGGGTGCAAAATACGAAATCTATACTATCATCAATCAGCTCGCGGCTGACGGCAAAGCCGTTCTGATGATCTCGTCGGAAATGCCGGAACTTCTTGGCACCTGCGACCGCATCTACGTCATGAATGAAGGGCGTATCGTTGCGGAACTGCCGAAGGGAGAAGCGAGCCAGGAAACCATCATGCGCGCCATCATGCGCTCAGGAGAGAAGAAACAATGACGCCGATCAACCAACCCATCGCTGAGCAAGGGCGTGTCGTCTCGATCGGAGACTACGTTCGCGGCAACATCCGGGAATACGGCATGTTCATCGCGCTGATCGCGATCATGGTGTTCTTCCAGATTTCGACCGGCGGCGTTCTCTTCAGGCCGCTCAACCTGACCAACATCATTCTGCAGAACTCGTTCATCGTCATCATGGCGCTCGGCATGCTGCTCATCATCGTCGCCGGCCATATCGATCTTTCGGTCGGCTCCGTCGTCGGTTTCATCGGCGCCATCGCCGGCGTGATGACGGTGCAATGGCACGTCAACTATGTCGTCGCGGCGATCGTCTGTCTTGCCATGGGCGCGCTTGTCGGCGGCATCCAGGGCTATTTCGTCGCTTATCACAAGATCCCGGCCTTCATCGTCACGCTCGCCGGCATGCTGGTCTTCCGCGGCCTGACGCTGTTCGTAATGACGGCTTCGGGGACCGGCACCAGCATCGGTCCTTTCCCGCCGGAGTTCCAGTTGATCAGCATCGGCTTCCTGCCGAACCTTGTCGCACTGGGCGGCATCAATTCGACCTCGATCATTCTGACCGTCGTCGGCGCCGTCGCGCTGTTCTATCTGGCGTGGCGCAAGCGGCTGTCGAACGAGATGCACGGCAATGACGTCGAACCTTTGGGCTTCTTCCTCGCCCAGAACGCCCTCGTCAGTCTTGCCATTCTCGGGCTCGGCTGGCAGTTGTCGATCTATCGCGGCTTCCCGAACGTGCTGGTCATCATGCTCGCGCTGGTTGTCGCCTACGCCTTCATTACCCGTCGCACGACGATCGGCCGCCGCATCTACGCCATGGGCGGCAATGAGAAGGCGACCAAGCTTTCCGGTATCAACACCGAGCGGCTGACCTTCCTGACCTTCGCCAACATGGGCCTGCTTGCCGGCCTCGCCGGGCTGATCGTCGCGCTGCGCCTCAATTCGGCGACGGCCAAGGGCGGCTTCGGCCTTGAGCTGGACGTGATCGCCGCCTGCTTCATCGGCGGTGCATCGGCCCAGGGCGGCGTCGGCAAGGTGACCGGTGCGGTCATCGGCGCCTTGATCATGGGCATCATGAACAATGGCATGTCGATCCACGGCCTCGGCACCGACTCGCAGCAGATGGTCAAGGGCGCGGTGCTTCTCGCTGCCGTGTTCTTCGACGTCTACAACAAGAACAAGGGCTGAGCGCCAGAGCGCAGCCCAGGCATTCGCAGTCATAAGAAAGATGGATTCCGGCTCCTGATGGAGCCGGACAGGCGGAGCTTTTCTTAGTCTTCGCCGGAACGAGAAGGATCGAAGTCGTGCTTATTTCCCAGATCAAGGGTGCCAACGGAGAGATCGTCGTCGCCGTGCGCGAGCAGGGCGGCGCGGCCAAGTCCGTCAACAATGCCGGCAGCGTCTATGCGCTGGCGATGGAAGCCGCCGACGGCGGCAAGTCGCTTGCCGCGGTTATCGAGGCCCATGGTTACGGCGATGCCGTCGATCTTGAAAAGGCCTATGCGGACGGCCGCTTCCTGCCGCCGATCACCCATCCCGACGCCGCCCATCTGCATCTGACCGGCACCGGCCTAACGCATCTCGGATCGGCGGCCACCCGCGATTCCATGCACAAGAAGACCACCGAGGCGGCCGAGGAAACGCTGACCGACTCGATGAAGATGTTCAAGATGGGCCTCGAGAATGGCAAGCCGAAATCCGGCGAAAAGGGCGTGCAGCCGGAATGGTTCTACAAGGGCAACGGCTACGGCGCTGCTGCCCCCGGCGCGCCGCTGATCTCGCCGTCCTTCGCGCTCGACGGCGGTGAAGAGCCTGAAATGGCTGGCATTTACGTCATCGCCACCGACGGCTCGCCGTTCCGCATCGGCTTTGCCCTGTCGAACGAGTTTTCGGACCACGTCACCGAACGGATCAACTATCTCTATCTGGCCCACTCCAAACTGCGCCCGGCCGCCTATGGTCCGGAAATCCGCATCGGGCCCGTACCCGACGATATTCGCGGCACCTCGCGCATCAAGCGCGGCGACAAGGTGATCTTCGAAAAGCCCTTCCTGTCGGGTGAAGCGAACATGTCGCACACCTTCGCCAATCTGGAATATCACCACTTCAAATACGGCCTCTTCCGTGCACCGGGCGATGTCCATGTCCATATGTTCGGCACGGCGACGCTGTCTTTTGCCGACGGCATCAAGGCGGAAGAGGGCGATGTCTTCGAAATCGAAGTCGCCGAATTCGGTCTGCCGCTGCGCAATCCGCTGAAGGTGGCCGCCGAAGAAGAGATCGCCGTCAAGCAACTCTGATTTCTCATAGACGGTAAAGGAGGCTTGTTAAGCCCATGACCATTTATCAAAATCTGATCGCCGGCGAATGGGTCGGCTCGAACGCGACGAAGAACATCAACCCGTCGGATACCAACGAAGTCGTCGGCCTTTATGCCGACGGCAGCGCCGAAGACACCAAGAACGCCATCGCCGCCGCCAAGGCCGCTTTCCCGGCTTGGTCGCGCTCCGGCATCTGGGAACGCCACGTCATCCTGAAGAAGGCCGGCGACGAGATCATGGCGCGCAAGGACGAGCTGGGCGCGCTGCTTGCCCGCGAGGAAGGCAAGACGCTGCCGGAAGCCACCGGCGAAGTCATCCGCGCTTCGCAGATCTTCGAATTCTTCGCAGGCGAAGCCCTGCGGCTGGCCGGCGAGGTCATCCCGTCGGTGCGCCCGAACATCGGTGTCGAGATCACCCGCGAGGCGCTCGGGGTCATCGGCATCATCACGCCGTGGAACTTCCCGATCGCCATTCCCGCCTGGAAGATCGCGCCGGCACTCTGCTACGGCAACACTGTCGTCTTCAAGCCGGCCGAACTGGTGCCCGCCTGTTCCTGGGCGATCGTCGACATTCTCAATCGCGCCGGCCTGCCGAAGGGCGTCTTGAACCTGGTCATGGGCAAGGGCTCGGTCGTCGGCCAGGCCATGCTCGAAAGCCCGGACGTTCACGGCATCACCTTCACCGGTTCCACCGGCACCGGCCGCCGCGTGGCCGCCGCTTCCATCGAGCATAACCGCAAGTTCCAGCTGGAGATGGGCGGCAAGAACCCGATGGTCGTGCTCGATGATGCCGATCTTTCCGTCGCCGTCGAGGCCGCCGCCAATTCCGGCTTCTTCTCCACAGGCCAGCGCTGCACGGCATCCTCGCGCCTGATCGTCACCGAAGGCATCCACGACAAGTTCGTTGCTGCTTTGACCGACAAGCTGAAGACGCTGGTCGTCGACAATGCGCTGAAGGCAGGCACTCATATCGGCCCAGTCGTCGATGAGCGGCAGCTGAAGACCGATACCGACTATATCGAGATCGGCAAGAAGGAAGGCGCCAAACTCGCCTTCGGCGGTGAAGTGGTTTCCCGCGACACGCCCGGCTTCTACCTGCAGCCGACGCTGTTTACCGAAGCGACCAACCAGATGCGCATTTCGCGCGAAGAGATCTTCGGACCTGTGGTCTCGGTGATCCGGGTCAAGGATTACGATGAGGCCCTGGCAACATCGAACGACACGCCGTTCGGCCTTTCGGCCGGCATCGCCACGACCAGCCTGAAACATGCGACGCACTTCAAGCGCAATGCCGAGGCCGGCATGGTGATGGTCAACCTGCCGACGGCGGGTGTCGATTTCCATGTGCCGTTCGGCGGCCGCAAGGGCTCGTCCTATGGCCCGCGTGAGCAGGGCAAGTACGCGAGCGAATTCTACACAACCGTCAAAACCGCCTACACGCTGGCTTAAAACAAAGCGCGATGATCCGGGCCGTACGAGGCGGCCCGGCAATCACCTGAAGGACAGAGACAATGAAGAAGAAAGCCGAATGGCCGCGCAGGCTGAGGTCGCAGGAATGGTACGGCGGCACGAGCCGCGACGTGATTTACCACCGCGGCTGGCTTAAGAACCAGGGTTACCCGCACGACCTGTTCGACGGCCGGCCGGTGATCGGCATCCTCAACACATGGTCGGATATGACACCGTGCAACGGCCATCTGAGAGAGCTCGCCGAGAAGGTGAAGGCGGGCGTCTGGGAGGCCGGCGGCTTCCCGCTCGAGGTGCCGGTGTTCTCGGCATCCGAAAATACCTTCCGCCCGACCGCGATGATGTACCGCAACCTTGCCGCGCTGGCGGTGGAGGAGGCAATCCGCGGTCAGCCGATGGATGGCTGCGTGTTGCTGGTCGGCTGCGACAAGACCACACCGTCGCTTATCATGGGGGCTGCGTCCTGCGACCTGCCTTCGATCGTCGTCACCGGCGGGCCGATGCTGAACGGCTATTTCCGCGGTGAACGCGTCGGCTCCGGCACGCATCTGTGGAAATTTTCCGAAATGGTGAAGGCCGGCGAGATGACGCAGGCCGAATTCCTTGAGGCGGAAGCCTCGATGAGCCGTTCGTCGGGCACTTGCAACACGATGGGTACCGCCTCCACCATGGCTTCCATGGCCGAGGCGCTCGGCATGGCGCTGTCCGGAAATGCCGCGATCCCGGGTGTCGATTCCCGCCGCAAGGTCATGGCGCAGCTGACCGGCCGTCGGATCGTGCAGATGGTCAAGGATGACCTGAAGCCTTCCGAGATCATGACGAAAGAAGCTTTCGAGAATGCCATCCGCACCAATGCGGCGATCGGCGGATCGACCAACGCCGTCATCCACTTGCTCGCCATTGCCGGCCGTGTCGGCATCGATCTTTCGCTCGACGACTGGGACCGCTGCGGCCGCGGCGTCCCGACCATCGTCAACCTGATGCCGTCGGGCAAGTACCTGATGGAAGAGTTCTTCTATGCCGGCGGCCTGCCGGTGGTGCTGAAGCGGCTCGGCGAGGCGGGCCTGCTGCACAAGGATGCGCTGACGGTCTCCGGCGAAACCGTCTGGGACGAGGTCAAGGACGTCGTCAACTGGAACGAGGACGTCATCCTGCCGGCTGAGAAGGCGCTGACCTCTTCGGGCGGCATCGTTGTGCTGCGCGGCAATCTAGCACCGAAGGGCGCCGTGTTGAAGCCTTCGGCCGCTTCGCCGCATCTGTTAGTGCATCGCGGCAGGGCTGTGGTGTTCGAGGATATCGACGACTACAAGGCGAAGATCAACGACGACAACCTCGACATCGACGAGACCTGCATCATGGTCATGAAGAACTGTGGGCCGAAGGGCTATCCAGGCATGGCCGAGGTCGGCAACATGGGGCTGCCGCCCAAGGTGCTGAAGAAGGGCATCCTCGACATGGTGCGCATTTCCGACGCCCGCATGTCCGGAACGGCCTATGGTACCGTGGTGCTGCACACCTCGCCGGAAGCGGCGGTCGGCGGGCCGCTCGCGGTCGTGCAAAACGGTGACATGATCGAGCTCGATGTGCCGAACCGTCGTCTGCATCTCGACATTTCCGACGAGGAATTGGCGCGGCGGCTGGCCGAATGGCAGCCGAACCATGATCTGCCCACATCAGGCTATGCCTTCCTGCATCAGCAGCATGTCGAAGGGGCCGATACCGGCGCCGACCTCGACTTTCTCAAGGGATGTCGCGGAAACGCTGTCGGCAAGGACAGCCACTAACAAGGCGAATTTCAAGATTGAAAGGCGGGGCATTACCCCGCCTTTTTCTTGCCCTTATACGATGAAGAGATGGCCCGATATTCCTACAAGTGTTGAGGATATGTGGTCATGCCAAGACGGTTGGCGCAGCCGAGTTCGAGGCAAGGTCCCTGAACCTTATCGATCAAATGCAGAGCGACAATGGATCCATCGTGATCACCAAGCGCGGCAGAGCAGTTACCGTGCTTTCGCCGACACTCGGGACAAACGAACGCAAGAGTATTCTCGGTGCGATGAAGGGCAATGCCCTGCGTTATGACGATCCGCTGTCCCCGGCATAGAGCATCGCTCTTTTGTTCGGCCGCGCTCGCATCATGGTTTCCAAAGTCGGGAATGTGTTCTCGATGGTATTAAAGTAAGGGCTACCTGGCGGCAGGACCATCGGGTAGGCGCCTACACGCTCGATGGCATCTCGCATCCCTGCTGCCTTGTGGGTCGGTAGGTTGTCGATGACCACGGCATCACCCGCTTGAAGGCTAGGCGACATCATCCACCTCTTCGCTGTGAATGATGTTGAATCAGCTTCGAGCCGTGTCGTCTTCACGATCGATGCATCGCTCACGGGAGCATGGATTTGCTACTTATTAGTCACACTACTTCGAAAATACACCGAGTACAAAAATCCCGATGGTGCCAAACTTCTGCGTGAGCTACATGTCGGCAAACAGCCGGAACGAGTTCGGCAATTGCGACAATCCGCAACTTGAGGGGGAAAGTTCCCGCGCATGGATGGCATCCTTTCGCAGCATCTGGACTCCGGTCTTCGTGCGCTGTGCGGCATTGCTGGGTTCTATCGAATTGCCGCCGACCCGGCCCAGCTGCAGCACGACTTGGCGTTGAAAGGACGGACCTCCCAGGCCGCCGATATTCAGCGAGCAGCCAAAATCATCGGCCTGAAGGCGCGTGTTGTGGAGAACGTCACGGAGCAACGCCTTCGTGTCATGCCCGCGGCACTGACACGCTGAATGGCGGGGCAGGTGCTGACACCTTGATCGGTGGTGCGGGCAACGACACTTATATCGTCGACAATGCCGGCGACCTCGTCACCGAAGCCGCCGATAATGGGATCGACACGGTTCGGACGAACCTGGCGAGCTATACGCTTGCCGACAATGTCGAGAACCTGAGCTTTGCCGGCACTGGGGTGTTTGCCGGAACAGGGAATGCGCTGAACAACGTTATCGTCGGCGGCAGTGGTTCCAATACGCTAACGGGTGGCGCCGGCAACGATATCCTCACTGGTGGAGCGGCAGCCGACGTCTTCGTTTATTCGCCGAACTGGGGCCACGATACGATCACAAACTTCGTGGCAATCGGCTCCGCACATGACGCGATCTGGATCGATGACAGCATTTTCGCCGACTGGGCATCGCTTTTTGCGGCAACCCAGCAGTCTGGGAGTGATGCAATTATTACAGCCGATTCCGACAACACCATAACGCTGAAGAATGTTGCTGTTTCAAGCCTTCAGTCGTGGGACTTCTTGTTTGCGTGACCTTCGCTTGGGCCTTGCGGCACAAATTCTGCCGGGGTGGGCTGATGCCGCTCAGCTCTGGCTTTGCATCTGGCCGCCGTTCTCGACCTTCACGGTGACCGACAGCGTTTCGCCCGGCGTGCCGATGCGCATGCCTGAAATCGGCGCGGCGTCGCGGTAGCAGAGGCCGGAGGCGACGCGGACATAACGCGTATCCGGGCAGATTTCGTTGGCTGGATCGAAACCGACCCAGCCGAGGCCGGGGATATGGGCCTCGGCCCAGGCATGGGTCGCCGCCTGTTCGACCTTTTCCGCCATCATAAGATAGCCCGAGATATAACGCGCCGGCACCTGCAGGGCGCGGGCGGCGGCGATGAAGATGTGGGCATGGTCCTGGCAGACGCCGCTCTTTTTCTCAAGGGCCTGTTCGGCCGTCGTCTCGGTGTTGCTGGTGCCGGGCTTATAATCGACCGTCTGGTGGATTGCTTCCATGAGCGCATGCATGCGGGCCAGCGCATTATCGCCGCCGACGTCCTTGATCAGTTCCTTGACCAGCTTGCCGCCCTTGGTCAGCGGCGTTTCGCGCAGGAAAAGCCAAAGTGGGCAGAAGCCGGTATGCGGGCCGGTGACACCGTTGTTATCCGCCGTCTCGACCTCACCTTCGGCCAGAATGCGCGTCACGTCCTGCTCGCCTTCCAGCGAGACCAGGTTGACGTGATTGCCGTACTGGTCGTCATATTCCACCTCGGGGGTGGCGCCCTCGACGTTCAGCGACCAGCCGAGCACCTTCTGGGCGGGGCTCGTCGGCGGCGTCAGTCTGAGCCGCTGCAGCGAGAACTGCGCCGGTTCGTCGTAGCGATATTCGGTGAGGTGGCTGATTTTCAGTCTCATGTTCTGATCCGCTTAAACGTAGAACCGGTAGCCGTTGGAAATCTCGGCGCCGAGCTGATTGTTGCGCGAGACGAAATCCTCCAGGAACTCATGCAGGCCCTGATCCATGATATCGCGGATCGCCCGCGTCTGCAGCGTGGTGCGGATCGCATCGGCGGTATCGTGGGCAGGCAGCCGCTCCTCGTAATCCTGGGCGAGATAGCCGAGATTGCTGACGATCTTCTCGTAACAATAGGCGAGTGAGCGCGGCATCTGGACGTTCAGGGTCAGGAAGTCGGCAATGTTCATGGCGCGGTATTCGCCGTCATAGGCCCAGCTATAGGCGCGGTGGGCGGAGACCGAGCGCAGGATCGATTCCCATTGCACGTTGTCGAGAGAGGAGCCGACGGCCGAGACCGAGGGCAGCAGCACGTAATATTTCACGTCGAGGATACGGCTGGTATTGTCGGCCCGCTCGATGAAGGTGCCGATGCGGGCGAAATTATAGAGTTCGTTGCGTAGCGTCGAACCATGGAAAGCGCCGCGGATCAGGCCGGCGCGGCGCTTGATGGCGTCGATCACCTCCGGCATTTCGGCCGGCTTGACGCGTTTTTCGAGGAGCGACTTCAGGTCGATCCAGCATTCGTTGGTCGCTTCCCAAGTCTCCCGCGTCAGCGCGGTGCGCACCATGCGGGCGTTGTTGCGGCCGGAGTCGATGCAGGACATGACGCTCGACGGGTTGGCGCGATCGCGCAGGAGATAGTCGATCGCGTCGGCGTTGGTCAGCTTCGCATGGCCCTCGTCATAGGCCTCGCGTACGCCGGCACTTTGCAGCACGCCATCCCAGTTGTCGTCGCCGGCGCTGCTGCGGGTCAGCGACATGCGTAGCCCGGCATCGACAAGGCGGGCGATATTTTCGGCGCGCTCGATGTAGCGGAACATCCAGTAGAGGCCGTTTGCGGTTCTTCCGAGCATCAGTCCTCCAATACCCAGGTGTCTTTGGTGCCGCCGCCCTGGCTGGAATTGACCACCAGCGATCCCTGCTTCAACGCCACGCGGGTGAGCCCGCCCGGAATGATCTGAACCTTGTCAGATACGAGCACATAGGGGCGAAGGTCGACATGGCGCGGCGCAATCCCTTTGTTGACGAGGATTGGCACGGTGGAGAGCGACAGCGTCGGCTGGGCGATGTAGTTGTTCGGCTTGGCCTTCAGCTTCTCAGCGAAATCGGCGCGCTCCTTCTTCGAAGCCGTCGGGCCGACCAGCATGCCGTAGCCGCCCGAGCCGTGCACTTCCTTGACCACCAACTCTTCCAGATGCTCCAGCACGTATTTCAGGCTGCTCGCCTCCGAACAGCGCCAGGTCGGCACGTTTTCCAGCAGCGCCTTGCTGCCGGTGTAGAATTCGACGATCTCCGGCATATAGGAATAGATCGCCTTGTCGTCGCAAATGCCGGTACCAGGTGCGTTGGCGATGGTGATATTGCCGGAGCGGTAGACGTCCATGATGCCGGGAATGCCGAGCGCGGAATCAGCTCGGAAGGTGAGGGGGTCGAGGAAGTCGTCGTCGACGCGGCGGTAGAGCACGTCGATCGCCTCGTAACCGCGGGTCGTCCGCATCTTCACCTTGCCGTCGATGACGCGCAAATCCGAGCCCTCGACCAGTTCGACGCCCATCATGTCGGCGAGGAAGGAATGCTCGTAATAGGCCGAATTGTAGATGCCGGGCGTCAGTACCGCGACGCGCGGCTTGCCGGCGCAGCCGGGAGGAGCGAGGGACGCGAGGCTCTGGCGCAGCAGGTAGGGATAGTCCTCGACGCGCTGTACCTTGTTCTCATGAAAGAGCTCGGGGAACATCTGCATCATGGTTTCCCGGTTTTCCAGCATGTAGCTGACGCCGGAAGGCGTACGCGCATTGTCCTCGAGCACGTAGAACTGGTCCTCGCCGGTGCGCACGATGTCGGTGCCGACGATGTGGGTGTAGACGCCGCCGGGCGGGCGGAAGCCGACCATCTCGGGGATGAAGGTAACGTTGTTCTCGATCAGCTCGCGCGGGATGCGGCCGGCGCGAATAATCTCCTGCTTATGGTAGATATCGTCGAGAAAGGCGTTGAGTGCGATCACCCGCTGCTCGATGCCCTGGGCGAGCCTGCGCCATTCGCGGGCGGAGATGATGCGGGGAATGATATCGAAGGGGATGAGCTTTTCGGAGCTATCGGCATGGCCATAGACCGCGAAGGTGATGCCGGTCTTCCGGAAAATGTTTTCCGCATCGCGGGACTTGGCAATCAGATGCGCCCGGTCTTGGCTGTTGTACCACTCGAAGTATTTTTCATAAGGCGGGCGAGGATTTTCGTCCCCGATAATCATTTCATCAAATGCCAAAAGTGCAGCTCCCCTTTTCGTTCATTTGAATACAACGCAAATGGCAATGCAAGAACCATGCGCAGTTCGAGGAAAAGATTTTGCGCTGCGGGAAACGGGTGAAAATCCGGGCATTTAAAGTGGTGCGGTGCGGCATGCCGGATAATCGATCTGCAGGCTTGCGCAAAATCTGAGCATTTGATCGTTTTTCGTTCGGTCGCCGTGGTTTGTTGGGTGCCGACAGAACCCCACTCTCCTCATCCTGTGCCTGTCACTGGGATGAGAAGAGTGGGGAAAGCCGGCAGATTCGTCCTGCAATCCCAACCATCAGCGCAATTACAAATAAGCATCAACGCTTCGACTTTGACTGAACGGCCGGGTGCGGCTATCAGCGCGACCAGCCCTTCTCTCGCGAGCATCCCCATGTCCCTCGATCGCCTTGCCCCCGCCGTTTTCGTCCTGCTCTGGTCAACGGGCTGGGTGGTGGCGAAATACGCCTCGCTGCATTCCGAGCCCTTCACCTTTCTTTCGATCCGCTACGCGCTGTCGGCGGCGGCCTTCCTGGGGCTCTGCCTGGCGGCGCGGGCGCGATGGCCGACAAGCCGGGCGACGTGGCTACGCGCCATCTATTCCGGTTTCTTCCTGCATGGTTTCTATCTCGCCGGCCTCTGGTGGGCGATTGCCAACGGCGTGCCGGCCGGCATATCGGGAATCATCGCGGCGCTGCAGCCGCTTTTGACGGCAATGGCAGCTCCCTTCTTGGTCGGCGAGCGGCTGCAACAGGCACAGAAATTCGGGCTTGGCCTCGGCTTCATCGGCATTGCCATCGCCATTTCGCCGAAGCTCCTCGATCCGGCAACCGCCGATCTCACACATGCCGCTCTGCCGCTGGCGATCAACCTCATTGCCATGGGGTCCGTTACCTACGGCACGCTTTACCAGAAGAAGCACCTGCAATCGGGCGACCTCAGGACCATCGCGACGCTGCAATATATCGGCGCGCTGATGCTCACGCTGCCGCTTTCGCTCATTTTCGAGCAACAGCATTTCGATGGCTCCGCGCAGGCCTATGGCGCGCTCGCCTGGTCGGTCTTCGGGCTGTCGATGGGTGGCGTCGGGTTGCTGCTTCATCTGATCCGCCGCGGCCAGGTTTCACGAGCTGCCTCGCTGATCTACCTGATGCCGCCGGCCGTCGCCCTTGAGGCCTTCATCGCTTTTGGGGAACCGCTGACGCTGCCGTTGATCGTCGGCACCGTGGTGGTCGTGATGGGGGTCTACCTGACGAACCGCAGGGCATTCAGCGAGCCTGCGGAAGCGTAGATAGCAGAAAGGCCGGGAAATCCCGGCCTTTCTGCTTTTCAGTCTATCGATGCTTAGGCGCGTTCGCGGCGCTGGCCGCCGCCATTGCGGGAGCCGGAGCCACCGCGACGGTCGCCGCCGTTGCCGTCGCGACGTGGTTCCCCGCCCTGGGCCTGCTGTGGGCCGCGGTCTTCACCGTGCTTGCGAGCCGGGCGGCCGTGGGCGTGGCGGCCGTTGCCACGATGATGACCGCTCGGCTCGCCATTGGCATGGCCGCCATGGGCGGGACGCTGCGGCTTTGCCGAGGGGCGGAAGTCGGAGGTCGAGGCCAGATCGTTGTCGGGACCAAGATTCGGGGTGGCTTCGCCGCGGCGCTGGCCGCGGAAATCCTCGTTGCGAGCGGTGCGTTCGGGACGCGGACGGCGCTCCTGGTGGCTGCCGCGATGCTCCGAACGGTTCTGATCGCCACGGCCTTCGCCACGACCCTGACCTTCGCGCGCCTGACCTTGGCCGCCACCACGATTGCGGTTGTTGCCATTGCCGTTAGCGCGGCGGGGGCCGCCACTGATATTTGCCGGCGGCTCGCCGCTTGCGACTGCGATGTCGATGCCCATCAGGCGCTCGATGTCACGCAGCAACTTGGCTTCGTCGGGGGCGCAGAAGGCAATCGCGATGCCGTCGCGACCGGCGCGCGCCGTGCGGCCGATGCGGTGAACGTAGGCGTCGGGCACTTCGGGCAGGTCGTAGTTGTAGACATGGCTGACGGCCGGGATGTCGATGCCGCGGGCGGCAACGTCGGTGGCGATCAGTGTCTTGATGCTGCCGTCGCGGAAGGCCTTCAGCGCTCGCTCACGTTGCCCCTGGCTCTTGTTGCCGTGGATCGAGGCGACGGAATAGCCGATGTTTTCGAGATGCTTCATCAGCTTCTCCGCACCGTGCTTGGTGCGCAGGAAGACGATGGCGCGGCCATCGGGGTTTTCGGTCAGCGACTTGCGGAGCAGTTCCGTCTTGTCGTTCTTGCCGCCGACGAAATGGACGTATTGCTCGACCTTGTCGGCAGCCTTGCCGGGCGGTGTGACTTCGACCTTGACGGGATCGACGAGGTAGTCACCGGCGAGATCGGCGATTGCCTTCGGCATGGTGGCCGAGAAAAGCATGGTCTGGCGCTTCTTCGGCACCATCTTGGCGATCTTGCGCAGATCGTGAACGAAGCCGAGGTCGAGCATCTGATCGGCTTCATCAAGCACGAGATAGCGGACTGTGGTCAGCGAGATCGCCCGGCGATTGATGAGGTCGAGCAGGCGGCCGGGCGTGGCGACGAGGATATCGGTGCCCTTTTCGAGCTGAAGCTGCTGCTTGTTGATCGAAACCCCGCCGACGACGACGTTGATGCGCAGATGCGACTTGCGGATGAACTTCTTCAGGCTCTCGGCGATCTGGTTCACCAGTTCGCGGGTCGGCGCCAGGATCAGCGTCCGCGTCGTGCGGTTGTCGGGGCGACGTTCGTCGGCAAGCAGCTTCTCGATGAGCGGCAGGCCGAAAGCGGCCGTCTTGCCGGTGCCGGTCTGGGCAAGACCGATCAGGTCGCGGCCTTCGAGAAGGAGGGGAATGGCATGTTCCTGGATCGGCGTCGGCGTTTCGATGCCGAGCTGGAACAAAGTAGCGACGATCGGCTTGGAGACACCAAGCGATTCAAAATTAGTCAAGGCATAACCTTTCGGGGCGCCACAACGACTATCGCCGGAACGCACCATGCGATCCGGTTTCATTCTGGCGTCAAGAACCCCGCGTGAAGTGGGAACTTGTGAGTTGGAAAAAGCTTTCCAGCGCTTCTGGCCGCTCATGGGAGTGCGGCGCTCTATCGAAATGCGCTTTTGTCCCTTCTTCCTGCGTCCGTATTTTCTAGCAGGGGCACGCTCACGCGGCGGCCGGAAGGGTGAAAGCTGAGCCGCATTTGGGCTAGTTCTCTCACAAAGTCAAGTGCAGTGCACAAGAAAGCCTCCGCCAGGCTCAAGAGAAGGCATGACGAGGACGAAGCTTTCCGATGCGGTCTCCGCGCCGTTGACGAGGATGGCGATGCGATGTTTACCGGGATAATAGCGCCGCGTGGTAATCGGCCGCATGGCGTGGCGGCGCTCGATCGCGTGGCTTTGGCCCGGCGCGAGCATGATCGTCTTGCACTTGAAGACCTTGGGCGAGAGCGAACCGTCACCCTTCACGTGGTGGATGGCGTAGTCGATCATCAGCGATTGCGGGGTCTCGCCGGCATTCGTCACGCGGATTTCGAAATCCAGCCCTTCGCCGAAGAGCACCTCGCTGTTTGCGAGCCGCAATTCGCATGCGAGCGAGGCAGCCGCGCCGAAGCCGAAATTGGCGAGCGCCTGCGTATGGCCCTTCTTCAAAAGCGTGCGGGAGGCGTGCTTCAGCAGCCAACGGCGTTCGCGGGTGGCGTTTTCGATGTGGCCGGCGATGAAGGCGGCGACCATGTCCGGATGATCCTTGGCGATATCGTTCAGGCTGTTGGCGACGGAGCGGCGAACATAATCCTCCGGATCGTCGATCAATTCGGTCAGGATCGGCAGGATCGGCGCCGGATCCTTCACGAGTTGCGACAGGCGCATCGCCCAAGGCAGACGTGGCCGCGTTCCCTCGCTCGCCAGCCGGCGCACATGCCGATCGGGATCGTCGACCCAGCCGGAAATGATGGCAAGCGCACGCTGCTGGTCGCGGTGGATGAACGGGCGGATGCCGAATTCGGCGGTGAAATACGGCGTCAGCGCCTTCAGGAGATCGAGACCGAGTTCGAAATGATCAAGGCCGCGTGTGGCGATGAACTGGTTGACCGGCAGCAGCATCCAGCCTGATAGACCGGGCCTGCCTGATGCAGGGAGGCTCGCCTTCAGGATAGCGGCCGCCCCAGGAAAATCATCGGGAAGCGTGGCAAACAGCGCGTCGCGGATCAGGGCCGAGCGTTCCATCAACTCCATCGCCCCGAGGCCATCGGTCGCCAGCGTCACGAAACGGCCCTTGTCGAAGGCGGGCGCATGGGCGGCGATGCGATCGGCCATGTCGCCGACCAGCGCCTGATGCAGCAGGTTCTTGAGCGGTTCCGGCATGCTGATCCTCCTACCTATCTGGTGGCCGCAAACACCAAGTTCGGATAGAGCCGTTCAATGACGGCGCACCGCATGGCGATAGCGAGATCGTCGTGAAAGATTTCGAGCGCTTTGCCTGCGTCTTTCGGCGTGAGCCACCCGTCAGTCAGGCGCCAGCGACGGAAGAACAGCCAGTCAAGCTCGTGCCGGGATATAAACTCCAAGCTACTTCGTGCCCGTTCCGGAGTGTCGGATGAACTTATCATGTTGGCGTTCGGCCCATATTTGGCGCGTGACTCCTCTAAAGCTGCCGCACTTCGTTGCATCTCGGCTGTCACCTGCGCATCGGTGATGGTGACAAGTTTGTCCATTTCGGCGCGGATATCAGCCGGTATCCTGACAAGAGCTTGCTCCAATGCGTTAGAGAAACGGGGATCGGAGGTGAAACTCATTTCCCATTCCTCTGGCCAGTCCCGCCAGAACACGGTTTCAGCAATCTCCGTCCAACGGCCTTCGGCAAGCAGCCCCAATGCCCGAATGACAGGCAAGACCTCGGATGTTGCGAACGCAGGACCAAGACCGTTTGCAGCCGCGATATTCGGCGGAGGCGGAGGTGGTGCGCCTAACCGGTAAACGAGAAAGCCGCCCGTCGATAGAGGCACGCTGCCATCAGGCAGGCGATAAGATAGCAGCCTCTGTTGTGCCGCCAGCCGAAGCACCGAGACGCACAGATCGTCCCAGCGTGGCAGTTCGAGAGGTAGCTGAGCATTCTTACGCGGGATTGTGCCCCCGCGGGTTTCATCGGCCTGTCCGAGTGCCACCAGAGCTTCGCAACCGATCTGATAGGCCGTCAGGAACATATGGTTCCAGCCCTCTTCCCCATCGCCGCGCGGGATGTTTCGGGATAGGAAGCCGACTACGTCTGCCGCCCAACCGGCAGCCGGGATTTTCAAGGCCATTCCGCCTCTGCCCTCCGCATGTTAAATATCCGGCTGATGCTCGAAATTCGATCGATAGCGAAAGCGAAAAGCACGAACGCTTCGAGGGGATTACTAGCTGCCTTTTGCGATATTTAACAGAGTGACGAATAGATCGCTTATCGAGGATGCAGCGCGCAATTGGTGCTCCGATACTGTGGAGCCAAAGCGCTTCATCGGATCGAGCGATGTTGCGGACACTGCGCCATCGGCATTGATGCCGAAGCTGCTGTTGGCCCGGCGCCGCCGGGAGGTCAAGTGGCGCCGGTTGCGGTTTCAGCTATTCGGTGCAGACTTTGACGCGGTAGGGATCGCCCCAATCGTCGCGCCGCCATTCGAGGTGGCAATACGACGGCCGGTAGTAGGTCCGGTAGACCGGATAGGGGCGATAAGCGGGATAGGCGGGGTAGGCAGGATAGGCCGGGCGTGCGGCCTCGGACAGCAGAGCGCCGCCGACGACGCCGGCGGCAAGCCCGCCCCAGAAGGCATCGCGTGGACGGGCATCGGCGGTGGTGGCGGTGGCGAGCGAGGCGCTGACAAGGGTCAGCGCGATCAGGCCCGTCGCCATGGTCTTATGAAGAACGGACATGCTGTTTTCCTTGATTTAGACTGGCTTCGATAAAGCCATGTCCAGACTCCGCCCGGATCGCGGCGGCGAAATGGCCGCGCAAGCGCTTCCCGCATTAAATTTTCGTCATGATTCCAACGGGTCCCGGCAGGGGGTGGAATGATGCATAGGGTGGCATTGCCGCCGATATCGCCGCTTTTCAGTCTCGTGCAAGTCCGGGCTCCCAATGTGAGGCAGTTTCAGCCTGGTGAGCGGGCTCGTAAAATTCCCCCGCTAAAATTTATGGTTAAAACCTTGTTAAAAGCCTTGGTGTTACAGTCTTTGTAGTTGATATTTCATTCATTGCGGGAGCGACAATTTCTTGAAATCAGCCGGGGATCTATTGGAATTGGCTTGCCGCCGGATCGCTGATCTGGACACCCCGGCCTATGTCAAGAACAGCGAGCTGCGCTATGTCGCCGTCAACGAGGCCTATGCCGATTTCCTGGGCCGCGAGATTTCCGATTTCATCGGCCGGCGCAGCCGCGAGCTGTTCGACCGTCCCGAGGAAGAGGAGCGCGAGGATAGGGAACGCCGCGCGTTGGTGTTCGGTAGCGAGGAAAACGCCATCTGCTTCGATGCAGCCGGTCTCGGCCATGAGCGCATCCAGATCGAAAGCTTCTCACCGTCGCCTGAGCGGGCCTATGTGCTCGGTATCTTCGAAGTGCGCGAGACGGCGCGTCGCGCGGTTGACGGCGGGCGGGTTGCTAGCGATCCCAGGATCGCTGGCGATCCTGGGATTTCGGCCGATTTTGCCCGCGTGCGCGAGGCGCTGGAAAAGCTCGACCATCCGATCGGCATCTTTGCCGGGGATGGGCGACCCCTGATCGTCAACGCCGCCTATCGCAACAGCGCAAAGCCGGCTGCTCCCAGCGATACGGGCTGGCACGAAAGCGTCAACGAACGCGATCTGTTGCGCATCATCATGGAGGACCTGCCGGTCGCGGTTTTCGTGCGCGACGATAGGCACCGCCTCGTCTATGCCAATCAGTATTACGAGACCTTCGGTGGCTATGACCGCTCGCAGGTGCTGGGGATGACCGAGCACGAAATGTTCGGGCCAGAGGACGGCGAGGCGATCTACCAGGAAAACCGCCTGGCGTTGGAAGACGGCCTGTCGAAAGAGATCGAAAGCCAGATGCCGAGCAAGGATGGCCGCATTCATCCGCTCATCTCGCGGGTCAACCGCGTCGTGACGCCGGATGGGCGCACCTATGTCGTCGGCTCCTTTTCCGATATCTCGCCGCTCAAGGAGCGGGAGACGGCACTGATCGAGGCGAAGAAGCAGGAAGAGGTGCTGCATCGGGATATCGAAAGCATCCTTCGCTCGCTGCCGGTCGGCGTGCTGATCCTCGACAACGACCATCGGATTCTCTACGTCAACGACGAATTCTACAGCATTTGGGATCTGCCACCCGACGATCCCTTCGACGGCCGCCCCTTCATCGACGTCATCCGCCGCAATTCCGAGCTCGGCCGCTACGACGGCACGCAGACGCCGGATGAGATCTACGCTTTCCGCAAGCACCTGTTCGAGACCGATGCCCCCGAGCCGATCGAGCTCGATTGGGCAGGCGGTAAATCCGTCATCTTCGACAGTCGCCGTATTTCCAACGACCGTATCTTGCTCTCCTATGCCGACATCACGGCTGTTCGCGAGCGGGAGAAGGAAATCCACGAGGCCCGCGCCGCGCTGGAGCGGCTCGGCGAGATGATGCGCGATGCGACGCATGCCATGTCGCAAGGGCTCGCCATCGTCCAGGATGGCATCATCAAGCTGTCCAACGAGTCGCTTTCAGAGATACTGCGCATTCCAGCTTCCCATATCGAGCCAGGCGAGGGCTGGATCGGGCTCTTCGATTTCTGCGCGGCGCGCGGCGATTTCCATGATGCAGCCGCCGAGATCCTGCAGGGTTGGCGCGCCAACATCGCATCGAAGCAACCGATCTCCACGGTCTTCCATGTAGCAGGCGAACGCTGGGTGAACATGGAGGCGACGGTCAGCGAGGGGCAGCATTGGGTGGCGCTTTTCACCGACGTCACCGAGCTCAAGAGCCGCGAGGAGGACCTGCGCCAGCTCTTGTCGCGCGCCGAAGCCGCCGACCGGGCCAAATCCGAATTCCTCGCCAATATGAGCCACGAGATCCGCACGCCGATGAACGGTGTGCTCGGCATGGCGGAACTGCTTGCCAAGACCAATCTCGACACGCGCCAGAAAACCTTCATCGACATCATCGTCAAGTCGGGCAATGCGCTGTTGACGATCATCAACGACATCCTCGACTTCTCGAAGATCGATGCGGGGCAGATGAAACTGCGCAAAGCCGCCTTCGACATCACCGAAGCGGTGGAGGACGTGGCGACACTCCTATCCTCGCATGCTGCCGAGAAGAACATCGAGCTCCTGGTGCGGGCCGCACCGGATCTGCCCGCCGCGGTGATCGGCGATGCCGGGCGTTTTCGCCAGATCGTCACCAATCTCGTCGGCAATGCCGTCAAATTCACCGAGCGCGGCCACGTCTTCGTCGATGTCGGCTTTCAGACGGTTGCCGGCGGCGAGATCCTGGCGAGCGTCCGCATCGAGGATACCGGTATCGGCATCCCGCGCGAAAAGCTCGAATCGGTCTTCGACAAGTTCTCGCAGGTCGACGCCTCCTCGACCCGGCGGCATGAGGGAACGGGTCTCGGGCTTGCGATCACCGCCGGCCTTGTCGATCTCTTCGGCGGGTATCTCAATGTCGAGAGCGAATGGGGCAAGGGCTCGGTCTTCACCGTCAATCTCCCCTTTGCGGTGGCTGCAGCCCGCCTCGAGCCGAAACCGCTGCCAATCAATGTGCAGGGCGCGCGCGTCCTCGTGGTCGACGACAATGATGTGAACCGGTGCATCCTCACCGAGCAGCTTTCGCTCTGGGGCTTTGACGGCGTGGCCGCCGAGGGCGGGGGCACCGGTCTTGCGATCCTGGAGGCGGCGGCGGATCTCGGCATTACCGTCGATGCCGTCGTGCTTGATTATCACATGCCCGATATGAACGGCGCCGATGTCGCGCGCCGGCTGCGCGCCGATCCCCGCTTCGTCGAGCTTCCGATCATCTTTCTGACGTCGATGGATATTTCAGGCACAGAAAAGGAATTCGCGGCACTGAACGGTCATGCGCATCTGATGAAGCCGGCGCGCGCCAACGTGCTGCGCAATACCGTCGTCGAGGTCGTCCGCGCCGGCCGCGTGAAGCAGGTTTCAGAAGCCGAGATCGCCCGGCTGCAGGCGCAGGCGGTGGTGCCGGCACCGCCGCCTGAGCCGATGCCGCAGCAGCGGGCGCCTGAATTCGTCGATGTGCTCGTCGCCGAGGACAACGAGGTCAACCAGATCGTCTTCACCCAGATCCTGCAAGGAACGGGCCTCTCCTTCCTCGTCGTCGACAATGGCGAGCAGGCGGTTGCCGCCTGGGAGCGACACACGCCGCGCATCATCATGATGGACGTCTCGATGCCCGTCATGAACGGCCATGAGGCGACCCGGACGATCCGCGCGCGCGAAAAAGGGCAGGGGCATCGCGTGCCGATCATCGGTGTCACCGCCCATGCGCTCGAAAGCGACCGCGACCTCTGTCTCGACGCCGGCATGGACGACTATATGTCGAAACCGATCAGCCCCGAATTGTTGGAAGAGAAGATTCGGCAATGGCTCCTCAAGGACGAGCAGCAGCCGGGGCGCACCAGCTACTGATCTCAGTCGGAAAACAGGATGCTCTCGAAATCCTGAACTCCGTTCAAGATATGCAGGACCTGGATGCGATCCTTGCCAACCCGATTAAAGATCAAATAATTGCCGTAAGGGCGGCGACGGACGCCGGCGTGTTCACCGCGCGGGACCAGTAAAAAACCGTTCGGCGTTTCCGCCAGACGTTCACATCGTTCCATCAGTTCATGAATAAAGCTTACCGCCCGCTGCGGATTGTACTTTGCGATATAATCGTTAGCAACAGTGGACTGGAAGCAGCAAACGTTACCTGTCGGGCGCCTTGATGCCGCAGAGCATTTCGCGTTTGCCGGCGAAGCCCTGGCGGCGCTCGACGGTAAAGCCCGCCGCGATGAGGTTGCGGCGTACGAAACCGGCCGCGGCATAGGTGGCGAAAGTGCCGCCGGGCGCGGTTTTTTCGTTGACGCGGCGCATCAGTTCTTCCGACCACATATCGCCGTTGCGCGAAGGGGCGAAGCCGTCGAGATACCAGGCGTCGAAGCCGGGCTTTGCGGCTGCGACGCCGTCGAGTGCTGCGCCGCAGACGACGCTGAGCCTCATCTGGTCGTCGAGGTCGAGCGAGACGGTATCGGCAGGCGTTGGCGGCCAGGCCGCCGTCAGCGCCTCGCGTTCGGCATCGATCTCCGGCCAGTGGGAGAGCGCACGGCTGATTTCTTCGCCGCGCATCGGGTGGAGCTCGAAGGAGATGAAATGCAGCTGCTGGCCGGGCACGCTGTACAGCTTCCATCGCCGCCAGGTCTCGGCGAAGTTCAGGCCGGTGCCGAAGCCGAGTTCGCCGATCACGAATTCCTGCCGCCCGTTCCAACGCTCCGGCAGGCCGTTGCCGGCGAGAAAGACATGGCCGCATTCCAGCCGCCCATCGGTCTGGCAATAAAAATGGTCGCCAAAGGCGAGGGAATAGGGCATATCGCCGTCGCGCCATTCGAGCGGCTGCGGCGCGCCCGCGCCAATCTGATCGGGGTTCACGTCTGTCATGGAAAAAGCCGATAATCCTCAGCCGGTCTCAGGTCAATCGTCCTGCGAATTGCTGATCGTCGGCGGCGGCATCATGGGTCTCTGGGCGGCCGTCCATGCCGAGCGCCGTGGTGTCGCTACCCTTATCGTCGACGCCGGCAAATTGGGTGGAGGTGCGAGCGGCGGCCTGCTCGGCGCGCTGATGCCGCATATGCCGGATCGGTGGTCTGAGAAAAAGCAGTTCCAGTTCGATGCGCTGGTCTCGCTCGAAGCCGAGATCGCCATGCTGGAAGCCGAAACCGGGCTTTCGGCCGGTTACCGCCGTTCCGGGCGGCTGATCCCGCTGCCGAAGCCGCATCTCAACAAGATAGCGCGCGCTCACTCCGAGGATGCCGAGCGCCACTGGTGCGCAGGCGAGCGCCGCTTCCATTGGCACGTGCTCGACAGCCCGCCGGTCGACGGCTGGATCGAGGCATCCGCCGGCGAGAGCGGTTTCGTGCATGATACGCTCGCCGCCCGCGTTGCGCCCCGCTCACTGACTGCGGGGCTCATTGCCTTCTTGCGACAGGCAAAACATGTGCGGATCATGGAACACGCGGCGGTGACCGGTGTCGATCCCGACTGCGGCACGGCCGACATAGGGGGCGAAACCATCACTTTCAGCGACTGCATCCTGGCCGCCGGTCACCAGTCTTTTCCGTTGCTGCAGGCGCTGACCGCCGGGCTGAAGCGACCGCTCGGTCAACCGGTCAAGGGGCAGGCGGCGCTGTTGAAAGCCGATCTCGACCCCGCGCTGCCGACGATCTTCCTCGACGGGCTCTATGTCGTCGCGCACGAGGGCGGGCATGTGGCGATCGGCAGCACCAGCGAAAACCGCTTCGACGATTCCACATCGACCGACGCTCAGCTCGATACGCTGATCGCCGCGGCGCGGGAGATCGTGCCGGCGCTGCGCGACGCCCCTATCGTCGAGCGCTGGGCGGGGCTTCGCCCGAAGGCGATCGACCGCGATCCGATGATCGGCCGCCACCCCGATCATCCGCGCCTGATCGCGCTGACCGGCGGCTTTAAGGTCAGCTTCGGCCTGGCCCACCGGCTGGCGGAAGCGGCGATATGTATCGCAGGCGATACGGATTGCGGATTTTTGCTGCCGGAAAGCTTCGCAATTTCAAGCCATATCGCGGCAGCTTCACGTTAAACGTGAATTCGACGCCGCTTCGTTTCGTTATTCTGTCATGCAAATCACCTATCTGCTTGCGCATCGACAGCGCCGGATTTGATCGGCGCTCAGTTCCTTGATGGAGGAAATTGCATGCGCTATGCCATTTGCTTCACGCCTCCGGCGAGCGACCCGCTGTCGCTTGTGGCTGCCAGTTGGCTTGGCCGAAACGTGTTTTCGGGCGATATGGTGGAGCCGCCGGCAGTTCGTGGCCTTGGCATTCACGAGATCGCCTTCCATACCGCCGTGCCGCGGCGCTATGGTTTTCACGGCGTTCTGAAGGCGCCGTTTCACCTGGGTCACAATATGTCCGAAGCGCAACTCCTGCGCGATCTGATGCGTTTTTCCGGGACCTTCGTCCCCTTCCAGATTCCGCGCATCGAAGTCGCACGGCTCGGCAATTTCTACAGCTTGCTGCCGAGCGCCCCCTGCGAGCGGATCCAGTATCTCGCTTCGGCGATCGTCCAGGAATTCGATCGTTTCCGCGCGCCGCTCAGCGAAGCCGAGATCGAGCGCAGCGATCCGGACGGGCTGTCGGCAGCGCAGTTTTCAAACCTGCATCGCTGGGGCAATCCTTATGTGATGGAAGAGTTCCGCTTTCATATGCCGGTGACAGGACCCGTCAACGCGATCGACATGGCGCGCATCGAGCCGGCCCTGCGGACGATTTTCGCGCCTGCCCTCAGTGACCCGGTGACGGTTTCAAACGTGGCGCTCATGATCGAGGAGGGCACGGGCGGTCCTTTCCGCGTTCATTCGCTGCACCCGATGGGCAAGGTCAGCGCGCGCAAGATCGCCTGAGCGTGCCGATGGGCTAAGCCATTGTACTGCAAAGGCAAAATCGGATTGAGCAGTTTCCTTCTCGACATTCCGGCTGCGGATGCTACCGTTCGCCGTCTTTTCAGAAGGTGATTTGATGGTATCCGAGACTTATCCGCGCAATCTCGTCGGCTACGGGCGACAGACGCCCGATCCGAAGTGGCCGGGCGAGGCGCGCGTCGCCGTGCAGTTCGTCATCAATTATGAGGAGGGCGGCGAAAGCTCGATCCTCGACGGCGATCCGGCTTCTGAAAATCTGCTGTCGGAGATCGTTGGCGCGGCCGCCTGGCCCGGACAGCGCAATCTCAACATGGAATCGATCTACGAATACGGTTCGCGCGCGGGCTTCTGGCGGCTCTGGCGGATGTTCACCGATCTCAAGGTGCAGGCGACCGTCTACGGCGTAACGCTAGCGATGGCGCGCAATCCTGAAGCGGTCGCTGCGATGAAGGATGCCGGCTGGGAGATCGCCAGCCACGGTTACCGCTGGCTGGAATACAAGGATTTTCCGGAAGATCTGGAGCGCAAGCACATCCTCGAAGCGGTGCGCCTGCACGCCGAGCTTACCGGCGAGCGGCCATACGGCATGTATCAGGGCAAGCCTTCCGACAAGACGCTTCGGCTGGTGCAGGAGGAGGGCGGCTTCCTCTATTCCTCCGATTCCTATGCCGACGATCTGCCTTACTGGGTGAAGGGCGTCGATGGGAAACCCTTCCTGATCATCCCCTATACGCTCGAAACCAACGACATGCGCTTTGCCACACCGCAGGGCTTCAATACCGGCGATCAGTTCTTCACCTATCTGAAGGATGCCTTCGATACGCTCTATGAGGAAGGCAAGGCGGGCAGCCCGAAGATGATGTCGGTCGGCCTGCATTGCCGCCTCGTCGGGCGCCCGGGCCGGGCGGCGGCGCTGAAGCGCTTCATCGAATATGTGCTGAAGCATGACAAGGTCTGGATTCCGCGCCGCATCGAGATTGCCGAGCACTGGCACAAGCACCATCAGCCGGACGCGATCTGATGCTGTCGCGCGAGGATTTCGTTTCCCGCTTCGGCGGCGTCTTCGAACATTCGCCTTTCATCGCCGAGCGCGCCTATGACGCCGGCAGCGTGAACGAGCCTCTGACGGCGGCCGGCGTACATGCGGCGCTTGCCGCCGTCTTCCGCGCGGCAAGCCGACAGGAGCGTCTGGGCGTGCTCAGCGCCCACCCCGACCTTGCCGGGCGCCTCGCCATATCGGGTGAACTTACCGAAGACAGCCGCAAGGAGCAGTCCGGCGCCGGTCTCGACCGCCTGAGCCCTGCCGAGCACGCCCGCTTCACAGAACTCAATTCGGCCTATGTCGAAAAATATGGCTTTCCCTTCATCATCGCCGTCAAGGGGCTCGGCAAGGAGGATATCCTGGAAGCTTTCGAAACACGGATCGGCAACGGCCGGGACGAGGAGTTTTCGACCGCGACGGCACAGGTCGAAAAGATCGCGCTGCTGCGTCTGACATCGATGTTGCCGGAGGCTGAATGAAGGAGAGGCGCGCTATCGACTATCTCAATGACATGCAAAAGGCGGCATCCCAAGCGTTGTCCTTCATCGGCGGAATGGATGAGGCGGCTTTCGCCGAGGACCAGCTTACCTTCAAGGCCGTTGCCTTTTGCCACTTCACCATCGGTGCTGCGGCATCCCGTCTGCTGGTGTCCCATCCGGAATTTGCCACCGAGCATCCCAATCTGCCGTGGACCAGGATCTGCGGCACCGGTAATCGCATCCTCGACGACGTCTTCGATCTCGATCCCTCCGAAATCTGGGAGGCGACGTATCGGACGCTGCCGGAGCTGCTTCGGGAGATCGATGCCGTCCGATACTGGCATGCCCAAGGCGAGTGACGCGATGTCTCGGTTTCTCGACATTCGTCCTCTCACCAACTCCGCCTTCGCTCTCTTCGGTGAGGTGATCGAAGCCGATCCGGCCGCGATGCGGCTCATCAATGGCGGCACGACGGAGCGTTTCCATGCGCTGGCCGCGGCGCAAGCGACGGGCGAAGGCGCACGCGTCATCATCAATCTCTTTCGCGGCCAGCCGCGCAGCTTTCCCTATGACATCGACATGATGGAGCGCCATCCCTTCGGCAGCCAGAGCTTCTCGCCAGTCTCCGGCCGTCCCTTCCTCGTCGTCGTCTCCGAGGACGAGGGCGGACGCCCGGGCAGACCGCAAGTGTTTTGCGCGCGCGGGGACCAGGGAGTGAACTACCGCCAAAATGTCTGGCATCATCCGCTGATGGCGCTTGGCCAAGTCTCCGATTTCCTGGTCGTCGACCGCGACGGGCCGGGCAACAATCTGGAAGAGTTCTTCTTCGAAACCCCCTACATCATCAAAGAGCCAGCCCCATGACCGGACTGACCACCCATGTTCTCGACACCGCCCTCGGCAAGCCGGCCGAACGCCTTAGGATCGATCTTTTCCAGCTCGACGGCGAGATCCGCAGGCATCTGAAGACGGTCGAGACCAATGCCGACGGCCGAGTCGACGGCGGTCCCATCCTCGCTGGCGAACATTTCCGAGCCGGCACCTATGAACTGGTCTTCCACGCCGGCGATTATCTGAGGGCCAGCGGCACGCCGCTGCCGCATCCGTCCTTTCTCGATCTGGTGCCGATCCGCTTCGGCATTGCCGATGTCACGGCGCATTATCATGTGCCACTGCTGATTTCGCCCTACGGCTATTCCACCTATCGAGGGAGTTAGAAATGCGTTTTGCCGCGATCGCCGACATTCACGGCAACCATCTGGCGCTTGAAGCCGTGCTTACGGATATTCGCGCTGAGGGCATCGAGGACATCGTCAATCTCGGCGATTTCTTCAGCGGGCCGCTGGAAGCCGGTCGGACCGCTGATTTGCTGATGCCGCTTGGCCTGACCTCGGTTCGCGGCAATCACGATCGCTATCTGATCGAGCAGGATCCGGCCTCCATGCATGCCTCGGATGCTTCAGCCCATCGGCAATTGACGTCGTCCCATCTCGACTGGATTCGCAGCCTGCCGTTCAACACCGTCTATCGCGGCGAGGTGTATCTCTGCCATGCGACGCCGAAGGACGATAATCTCTATTGGCTGGAATCGGTCTCGGCGGATGGCGTCGTCTTCCTGAAGCCGATCGAAGCGATCGAGGCGCTGGCCGAGGGCATAGACCTGCCGCTGATCCTCTGCGGCCACAGCCACCTTCCCCGCGCCGTCCGTCTCTCCGACGGCCGCCTGATCGTTAATCCCGGCAGCGTCGGCTGCCCCGCCTATGACGACGACCGGCCCTATTACCACAAGATCGAAGCCGGCCATCCGCTGGCCGGCTATGCCATTCTGGAAAAGACGGCGGCGGGATGGACGTGGCAGTTCAGGAATGTCGCCTACGACCATATGGCGATGTCGGCACTGGCCGCCGAAAGGGGCCGTGGCGACTGGGAGAGCGCGCTGGCGGCGGGTTGGGTGAGATAGCCCAGACCCGCCTGCACGCGATCATTCCTTCTTCGGCGCCGCAGGGGCGATCGTCTTTGCCGGGGCTGCGGCCGCTGCCGGCGCTACCGGAGGCGCGGCCGGTATTGCCGGCTTTACCGGAGCCGGAACCAGCTTTGCCGGTTTCGCGCCATCGAGATTTCCAAGGAGGGATGAGATGGCGTTGTCGCCGTCGAAGCCGGCCTCTTTCAGCAATTTGTCGAGGATCGGCTTGTTTGCCTGATAGGAGAGGAGCTGGCCGGCCAAGCCTTCGCCGAGGCCGATGCCGCTTTCGCCGTTCGCGCCCCCGCGGCCCAGCATGCCGCCGGTGTCGAAGATCCTGATGTCAGAGATTTTCTCGATCGGCTTGACCGCCTCGGCGAGCTCGATCAGGATGTCGATCATCCTGCGATAGGCGACTATCGTGTCATCGAGCGCCGCCCATCACGCCGAAAATCTGCACAGCGAGGCCGCGCGCCCTAATCGTGTTGAACCCAGGTTCGATTGGCCGCGCCTATTTCGAGGAAATCGCGAAGGCTGTGAGCGGTCCTGGCGAGCCTGATCCGGCGCGGCTTACAGAGATCATGCTGCGGCACGGCCTGATTCCCGCCTGAAAAGACTCGGCCGCCGCCCGGCTGACAAGTTCCGGGCCTCCCATCCCAATGGAACCGGCGCGGGCCGTCTTAGGCGTGTGCGCAAAGCGGACCCGCCGCCGCTCGCGGTCGAGAGCCGCCGACGGCTTTCTGAAGCTACTGGACCCGCAGCCTGAAGTGGGCAGATGAGCACTAATCATGGGGAGCGGTATAAGCTTAACATACCGTTAGGAGGACGGAGGCAGCGTCGATTGTCGGATCACATTTGCCGATGGAAGCATAGGCGACAGATCGGCTCCGCTCCCTATCGGGCGGCCGTGTGCGCCTCGCGAATACCGGCGTTGATACGGTTGATGATGGTCCATATGAGAAGTAGAGCCACCACCGCCCAAAGCCACGAAGTCCATGCTGCAAACGTACCACCAACCGCGACAAAGGTGCCGAGCGCGCCAAAAAGCACCGCGCGGTCGCTCTTGCCCAGCGGCCCGTCGTAACGCCGGTTTGCCCCGACCGTTTGACCCAGAACGCCGGTAAATTCCGTCAGCGCCGAGAGGAATATGACGGCCATCGCCGGCACCAAGCCGTTCGGATCGATGAGCGCAAACGGCAAATACAAGGCGGTATCCGACACGACATCACCGATCTCGTTCAGATACGCGCCTAAAATGCTCTTCTGCCCATGTTCGCGCGCGAGCATGCCGTCGATGGCGTTGAGGCCCATGCGCAGGAGAAACCATACGGGCACCACCAGGAACCAATGCGGAAGCGGAACAACGCTCAGAAAAACGCCCAATGCAACCGAGACGGCGGCGGCAACTGAAGTCACCTGATTGGCGGTGACGCCTCGCGCGGCGAGGGAGCGCACCAGAGGGCGGAGAATATTCTGAAATCGGGACTTCAATTGATAGACAGACATGCTACCTCAGTGGAATTTCGTGGCATCGGAAAGGTCTATCCCGGCTTTGGCGGTGCAGATCGTTGTATTTTTGAGGAAGGCCACACTTCATATCGGTTCTCGCAAAGGGCTTACATTTGCGACTAGACTTTTGCAATGAAGACAAATCACTGTTCCCGCCAGTGGTTGCAATCCACCCACCAATCAGAATTGGAGAAGACCGTGCTGCAAACTGCCGATAGCGGGCAACCGTCCTCGACGGCCAGACCAATGCATGAATCCGAATTCGCATCGCATGATGGCACACGGCTTTTTTATCGGGCGTGGCCTGCGACGGGGGCTGCACCGAAGGGCGTAATCATTCTTCTCCATCGCGGCCACGAGCATAGCGGCCGTGTCGCCCATCTCGCCACCGAACTCGGCCTCGATGATTTTTCCTTCTACGCCTGGGACGCACGCGGCCACGGGCGTTCACCGGGAGAGCGCGGCTATTCGCCATCCTTTGCTGCCTCGGCGCATGATCTCGATTGCTTCGTGCGCCATGTCAGCGAGACAAGCGGTACTGCCGTCGAAGACATCGCCGTCATTGCGCAGAGCGTCGGCGCGGTCCTCGCCACCACCTGGGTGCACGACTATGCGCCGCCGATCCGTGCGCTCGTGCTTGCCTCGCCGGCCTTCAGCGTCAAGCTCTACGTGCCTTTTGCCAAAGAAGGCATTGCGCTCTGGGAAAAGCTTAAGGGGACATTCTTCGTCAATTCCTATGTCAAGGCGAGGTTCCTGACGCATGACCCCGAGCGCATCGCCTCCTACGAATCCGACCCATTGATCACCCGGCCAATTGCCTCCAACATCCTGTTGCAGCTTTATGAGGCGGCAGCCCGCGTCGTCGGTGACGCCCGCGCCATCACCGTCCCGACCCAACTGCTTATGTCCGGCAGCGACTGGGTGGTGCGACACGCCCCGCAGCACCGGTTTTACGAAAACCTCGGCAGCCGTATCAAGGAACGGCATGTGCTTGCCGGCTTCTACCATGACACGCTTGGCGAAAAGGACCGCGCGATTGCCCTCGCCGAGGTTCGCCGTTTTATAGACGCGCGTTTTGCCGAGCCCCGGGCGCCTGCCGACCTTCGCACCGCCCATATCCAGGGCTATACAAAGGACGAGGCCGACCGGCTCGCGAGCCCGTTGGACGCCACATCCCCACGCGGCATCTACTGGGCGCTCAGCCGCCTCAACATCAAGATTGGCGCCCTGGTGTCCGAAGGCATAAAGACGGGGGTCAAGACCGGTTTTGATTCCGGCTCGACGCTCGATTACGTCTACGAGAACATGCCGCGCGGGCTCGGTCCCGGCGGGCGTTTGATCGACAAGGTGTTCCTCGAGGCGATCGGTTGGCGCGGCATCAGGCAGCGCAAGCTGCACTTGCAGGATCTGATCGACCGCGCGCTGCAGCGCCTGAAAGCAGCCGGCCGCAATACCCACCTGCTCGACATAGCGGCCGGGCACGGCCGTTATGTCCTTGATGCGATCGAGACGGCTGCCGTGCGTCCCGATAGTGCGCGGTTGCAGGACTATTCCTCCATCAACGTCGATGCCGGCCGCAACAGCATTGCCGCGCGGGGACTGAGTGATTTCGTGAGCTTCCGCCAGCAGGATGCCTTTGACGGCGAGGGGCTGGCTGCAATCACGCCGGCCCCGGATCTCGCGATCGTCTCCGGCCTTTACGAGCTGTTTTCCGACAATGCGATGATCGCCGCATCGCTCAACGGGATCGCCCGGGCGATGCGGCCCGGTGGTCTGCTTGTCTACACCAACCAGCCATGGCATCCACAACTGGAGATGATCGCCCGCGCATTGACCTCCCACCGCGGCGGCGAGGCGTGGGTGATGCGGCGGCGGACGCAAGAGGAAATGGACCAGCTGGTCGCCGCAGCCGGTTTCCGCAAGATCGAACAGCGCATCGATCAGTGGGGCATTTTCACCGTCTCGCTGGCCGAGAGAGTCTGAGGGCAAACCGTGGACAAGGCACGTTCTACTTTTTCCCGGGCAGCACCGGTCCCGAAGCGGGCGGCGCTCTGGCTCGTCTTCCTGGCGCCGTTCTTCTATCTGAGCTATGGCGGCGCCAATTGGCTGGCATCGCAACGCGCTCATGTGCCAAACGTTGCCTTCGCATGGGAAAGCGCCATTCCGTTCCTCGGATGGACCATCATTCCATATTGGTCGATCAATCTGTTCTATGCGCTCTGCCTGTTCATCAACACGACGCCGCGCGATGTGGATATGCTCGCGAGACGTTATCTGACGATCCAGATAGTAGCCGTCGCCTGCTTCGTCGTGTTTCCGCTCGAAGCGATCTTCGTGCGGCCGGCAACGAGCGGCCTGCCTGGTTTCATGTTCGCCGTCCTCGGTGGCTTCGATAAGCCGTTCAACCAGGCGCCGTCGCTGCATATCGCGCTCCTGGTGGTGATCTGGGATCATCTGCGCGGCCGGCTGCCACGGAAGGCACGGCTTATCTGGCACTTCTGGTGCTTCCTGATTGGAGCCTCCGTGCTGACGACGTGGCAGCATCAGATCATGGACATACCGACCGGCATGCTGCTCGGTTTGTTTGCCGCCTGGCTTTTTCCGCGCGATGCCGGTTCGCCTCTCGCGAACTTTGCGATGAGCGGCGACCCAAGGTCGCGCCGTCTCGGCATCTATTATCTGTGCGGTGCCGTCGCATTTCTCGGCCTTGGAGCGCTCTGCACTCCTCTATCGGCCGCAGCGCTTCTGTTGCTCTGGCCGGCTGTTGCGCTGGCGATCGTCGCAGTCGGATATTTCGGCGCCGGCCCGCAGATATTCCAGAAACGCGTCGATGGCCGGGCCACGCTTGCCAGTCGCTGGCTACTGGCGCCCTACCGGCTCGGCGCTGTCATCAACGTTTGGCTCTGGACCCGCAGAATGCCGGCATCCGTGGCGATCGCTGATGGTGTCCATCTTGGTCGTTTTCCGCGTTGCCACGAGGCCAACCGTTTTGCCACGGTGATCGACATCACCGGCGAACTTCAGCGGCCGAAAGGGACGCTGGCGGGCTGGTCCAGCTTTCCAACCCTTGATCTGACCGGCCTCAACAAGATCCAGACCCGAGCTGCGGCGAACCTTATCGAGGTTGCGCGCCAGCGGGGACCGGTCCTCGTCTGCTGTGCGTTAGGTTTCCAGCGGAGCGCCGGCGTCATCGTGCGCTGGCTGCTCATCAGCCGACGGTGTGAAAATCCAGCTGAAGCGCTGCGGCTGATCGAACGGGCGGGGTGGCGTGTTTATCTGCCCGTGGAAAGTCTCCATTCCGTGGCGGAGGGCTTACAATGACGCAATGGAATGCCAAAGCCTCGGCGGCTGCGCGAAATCTCGGCCGCAATTCAATCTTCTGCGGGCTGACAGCGCTGTTGCCACTGATTGTCGGCCCGATCACCGCGGAATATCGGGGCTTCGCTCCACCGCTTGGCTGGCTCTTGATGCTCGTTTTCTGCGTCATTGTTCTTGCGCTGGCGATCCATCTCCTTTTCGATGCGCTGTTGTTTCGCCTCGCATCGACCCACGACACCGAGACGGCCGGTCTTGCAGCCGTCGACGACCTGTTGTCCCGCATGCAGCTTCGCAAGCTTGACAGGACACCGCCTGGCCTCGAGAGGCGGATTGCCGGATCGCGTCGCATCGTCTGGCAGCAGCGTTTTGCGCTCGCCATCTGTCTCGCGATTTTCGCGATCCTTCTGCTCGATGCGACCGATGGGCAGCCGCTCTGCTGAATACGACCGCAGGCGATTGATGCAAACGCTCTCCGGCACGTGTCTGGCAGGTCTTGTACTCAATGACTCAGCAATCGCGACGGCAATTCCGGGATTCGTGTCTTCTAAGCTGGCTTCTCAAGCAGGTCACTGCCGCCCCGATATAATCGACGAATTCACATCGTTGATATCGCGCCTGCCGCAGAGCGCCATGGTGAGGTCCATCTCCTTGCGGATGATGCCGAGCGCCAGCGTCACGCCTTCCTTGCCCATGGCGCCGAGGCCGTAAAGGAAGGGGCGGCCGATATAGGTGCCCTTGGCGCCGAGTGCCACCGCCTTCAGCACGTCCTGGCCGGAGCGGATGCCGCCGTCGAGATGGATCTCGATGCGGTCGCCGACGGCATCGAGGATCCTCGGCAGCATGCTGATCGAGGAGGGGGCGCCGTCAAGCTGGCGGCCGCCGTGGTTGGAAACGACGATCGCATCGGCGCCGGTGTCGGCGGCGGCCTTCGCATCCTCCGGATCGAGCACGCCCTTGATGATCAGCGGGCCGCCCCATTGCTCCTTGATCCAGGCGACATCGGCCCAAGAGAGCCGGGGGTCGAACTGCTCGTGCGTCCATGCGGCCAGCGAGGTGATGTTGGAGACATTTTTCGCATGGCCAACGATGTTGCCGAACGTGCGGCGCCTGGTCTGCAGCATATCCAGGCACCAGAAGGGCCGGGTCGCCAGCTGCCAGATGTGCTTCGGGGTGAATCTCGGCGGCGCCGACAGGCCGTTGCGCAGGTCCTTGTGGCGCTGGCCGAGGATCTGCAGATCCGCCGTCAGCACCAGCGCCGAGCATTTGGCGGCCTTGGCGCGGTTGATGAGGTCGAGGACGAAATCCTTGTCCCTCATCACATAGAGCTGGAACCAGAAGGGGCGCGTCGTCACCGACGCAACGTCCTCGATCGAGCAGATGCTCATCGTCGAGAGCGTGAAGGGAACGCCGAATTCTTCCGCCGCGCGCGCCGCCAGCATCTCACCATCGGCATGCTGCATGCCGGTCAGGCCGGTTGGGGCGAGTGCCACCGGCATCGACACTTTCTGACCGATCATCGTCGTTTCCAGCGTGCGGTCGGTCATGTCGACCATCACCCGCTGGCGCAGCTTGATCTGGCTGAAGTCGCTCTCATTCGCCTGATATGTGGATTCCGTCCAGGCGCCCGAATCCGCGTAATCGAAAAACATCTTCGGCACACGGCGCCGTGCGAGTTTCTTCAGGTCGGCGATGGTGAGCGGAGTGGCCATGAATTGAACCTTCAATCTGATTCCAGCTGTCGGTGGTAACATGGTTTCGCAGCAGTATTGCGGGAAATGGGCGGGTGAGGCAGCTTCGCACGGCCGATTGGAGTAATGGGCGTGTCAGCGAAGCGCCGCCTTCAGGGCGACACCTGCAACATAGGTCTCGGCAATCGCCCGGTCGTCGCCCATCGTCTGCAGCAGGAAGAGTTCCTCGGGCAGTGTCTTTACCACCTCCAACTTCAGCGCCATCGCCGGTGTTGCCGCCGCATCGAGCACGACGAGATCGGCTTCGGTGCCGGGTTCCAGCGTGCCGATCCTGTCGGTTAGGGACAGGGCTTCGGCATTGCCGCGGGTCATCAGGTAGTAACTTTCGAGCGGGTTCAGCCGCTCGCCGAGCAATTGCTGGATCTTGTAGGCCTCGTCCATCGTCTTCAGCATCGAATAGCTGGAGCCGCCGCCAATATCGGTCGCGACGCCGATGCGGACCGGCTTTTCCCGCCGGACAAGCGCCTTGAGGGGAAACAGGCCGGAGCCTAGGAAGAGGTTCGAGGTCGGGCAGTGGACGGCAACGGCCCCCGCTTCGCTCATGACATCGGCTTCGCGATCGGACAGGTGAATGGCATGGCCGAAGAGGCTTTTCGGCCCGAGCAGGCCGTAACGGGCATAGATGTCGGTATAGTCAATCGCATCGGGATAGAGTTCGCAGGTGAATTTGATCTCGTCGTGGTTTTCCGAAAGATGCGTCTGGATGTGCAGGTCGGGAAATTCGCGGGCAAGGGCTGAGGTTGCTTCCATCTGCGCCGGCGTCGAGGTGATGGCGAAGCGCGGGGTGATGGCGACGTGGTTGCGGCCCTTGCCGTGCCAGTCCGATATTACCTGGCGGGTCTCGTCATAGCCCATCTCGGGCGTATCAAGCAGGCCCTGGGGGGCATTGCGGTCCATCATCACCTTGCCGCCGACCATGCGCATATTGCGCTTCATCGCCTCGGCGAAGAAGGCGTCGGCCGAGGTCTTGTGCACGGAGCAATAGGCGACCGCCGTCGTCGTGCCATGGCGGATCAGCTCGTCGTAGAAATGCGTGGCGATCCTTTCAGCATGCGCGCTTTCGACGAAGCGGCATTCCTCAGGGAAGGTATAGGTGTTCAACCATTCGAGCAGGTTGGCGGCATATGAGGCGATCACCTGCATCTGTGGAAAATGCAGGTGCATGTCGATGAAGCCGGGCAGGATCAGATGCGGGCGGTGGTCGATCTCGGCCGTGCCCTCGGCTGCTTTTGCCTTGACGTCGGCATAGGAGCCGACCGCAGCGATCAGCCCGTCTTCGATCAGCAGGCCGCCGTCCTCCTCGTAGCGATAGCTTTGGCTGTCGGCGAGGCTTAGCGGCGCACGATGGAAGGAAAGCAGGCGGCCGCGCAGGAGTGTCGTCGTCATTGTTTCTTGCCTTCGACTGCGCTCTCGAACCAGGCGACGAGCAGCTTGCGTTCGTCCGGCGTGACGTCGGTGATGTTGCCGGGCGGCATGGCATGGCTGCGGCCCGCCTGTATATAGATTTCGCGGGCATGGGCGGCGATTTCTGCGTCGTTTTCGAGCACCACACCCTTTGGCGGCCGGACGATGCCCTCATAGACGGGCTCGGCCGCGTGGCACATCGAGCAGCGCGTCGAAACCAGCTGCTTGACGGCGGGGAAATGCGGATCACCGGCGAATTGCTGGAAGGCCGGTGCTACGGCTGCCGCATCCGTTTTGCCGGTCAGCAGTTTCGGCACTGTGGAAAGCCACATGATGAGGATGAAAAGGATGACGGTGACGATCCAAGTCCAGGTCGGCCGGCCCTTCCTGGCATGCGTGGTGTTGAACCAATGGCGGATGGTGACGCCCATCAGGAACACCAAGGCCGCGATCACCCAGTTGAATTGCGTTCCGAAGGCCAGCGGATAGTGGTTCGACAGCATGAAGAAGATGACCGGCAGGGTCAGGTAGTTGTTGTGCAGCGAACGCTGCTTGGCGATCTGTCCGTATTTGGGATCGGGCGTCCGCCCGGCGATGAGATCGGCGACGACGATCTTCTGGTTCGGGATGATGATCATGAAGACGTTGGCCGACATGATCGTCGCGGTAAAGGCGCCGAGATGAAGGAAGGCGGCGCGGCCGGTGAAAAGCTGCGTATAGCCCCACGCCATGACGACCAGCACAACATAGAGCACCGCCATCAATCCCCAGGTATTCTTCCCGAGTGGCGATTTGCAGAGCAGGTCGTAGACGATCCAGCCGAAGGCGAGCGACGCCAGCGAGATCAGGATCGCGACGAGTGGGCTGATATCGAGCACATGGCGATCGATGAGAAAGAGGTCGGCGCCACCATAATAGACGATGCACAGCATCAGGAAGCCGGAAATCCAGGTAAAATAGCTTTCGTATTTGAACCAGGTCAGGTGCTCCGGCATCTGGGCGGGCGCCACCAGATATTTCTGGATATGATAAAAGCCGCCGCCATGGACCTGCCATTCCTCGCCATAGGCGCCGGGCGGCAGGTGCGGGCGTTTCACCAGCCCGAGATCGAGCGCGATGAAATAGAAGGACGATCCGATCCAGGCGATCGCAGTGACGACATGGAACCAGCGCGCCGCAAAGGCGAGCCATTCCCATGCTATGGCATATTCATACATCGAGTTCCCCTGTCTTCCTCCGACTCGTGACATTGCTGAAATTTTGGCGGGGAGGGAAGAGGAGATTCGGTTTTGCCGAAGCCGTCGACCGCAGTCGCATCGCAGATCTGCGGTCGCGTGCCTAAAAGCTGCCGAGAAGGCTGTGCATTATCTGTCTCTAATACGGAATACGCTAATTCAGCGGACCTTGAAACTACGATGGTTCGATTACAGTTATTTGCAGGCCGCCGGAATAAAATAAGGACCGTTAGATCATCGGCGGCGCATTCATCGACGGAGAAGATGCCCATGCGCAGCATTCTGACGTGTGTGATGATTGCGTATGCGTCGCTGGCGACGGCTCACGACGCACCTACGGGGTGGAGTTATGACCCCTATTGTTGCAACGGCGACAGTCATAATGGCGATTGCCAGATGATCCCTTCGAAAAGCGTGGCGGTGACGCCGGGCGGATATCGAGTGACGCTGCTGCCGGGCGACCACCGGCTGGTCACGCATGCTCACGTCTTTCTGCTGCCGATGACGAAGGCGATGCAATCGGGTGACAACGACTATCATCTCTGTCTGTTTCCAAACGAGGATACGCCGCGCTGTTTCTATGCGCCGGAGATGGGATATTGAAGCCGGACTAACAGATCGGACAGGTCGGAACCAAGCCCGGACACCCGATGAACTAATTCCCGGCCGCCTTCATTTCCTCAAGGATCCAGTTGCGGAAGGCCTTGATCTTCGGCACGTTGCGGCGGTTTTCGGGGTAGACGAGCCAGTAGGCCTTGCCGTCGCTGCGGGTCAGTTCGAATGGCTGATAGAGCCGGCCGAGCGCGATCTCGGCTGCATAAAAGGCCGGATGGAGGATGGCGACACCGTGGCCGGCGATCGCCGCATCGGCTTCCACCGCCTGGGAGCCGAGCTGGTTGCGCGGGCGGCGATCGAGGTCCGTCTCGGTGATGCCGGCTGCCTCGAACCATTGTTTCCACCAGATGTCGCCGGCGTCGAAGAGATCGAGCTTCAACAGATCACGCGGCTCCTTGATGCCGCCTGCCGATTCCGCCAGCTTCGGGCTCAGCATCGGCGTGAACTCCAGCCCCATCAGCCGGTGCAGCGTCAGCCCCGGCCAGTTGCCGTCGCCCCAGCGGATGCCGACATCGATCTGCTCACGGGCGAAATCGATGATATCCGAGCTCGCCTGAAAGCGCACCGCGATCGCCGGATGTTTCAAGTGGAAAGAGCCGAGGCGCGGCGCCAGCCATTTCGAGGCGAAAGTGTGGGTTGAGCTGATGGCCAGCGTGCCTTCGACGCTGTCGCGTGCCGTCGCCATCGCGTCGTGCAGTATGGCGAAGGCCTCGGTCACCTTCGGCGCCAGCCGCTCGCCGGTTTCCGTCAGCGCGATCTGACGGGGGCGGCGCAGGAAGAGCGGCTCGCCGACATTCTCCTCCAGCAACTTGATCTGGTAGCTGACGGCTGTCTGCGTCATGCCGAGCTCGTCGCCCGCCTTGGTGAAACTCCCGAGCCGGGCCGCGGCCTCGAAGACGCGCAGCGCATTCAACGGAAATTGCTTCGAAAGCTTCATGGATAAGTTCTCTTGATGCAGGCAGACGGTTGTTCGATTGGAATTGCAGCATTTTCGGCGGCAAACTGCAACTCATACCATCAATCCACCGAGGTGATGCCATGGACTGCCATGCTATCGAAGAGCGCCGGCCGCAGCAGAGAATCCAGATTTTCCGGCGCCTTGCCGACTGGTTGGCGGGTGGTGCCGACCGTTTCCGCCGTCTGCCCCGGCTGGATCTTTCCGCCACGCCAGACCGCGTCAAACGCGACCTCGGTTTCCTCGACGGACGCGATCCCTACTACGAGGACGAGCGTATGCGGTAGGCGCCAAGCGCCGTCAGGATCTCGGCGGCGGTCATGGCGGCGATCACTTCGGGTCGTTTGTCCCTAACCACGGCGCCGCCGATCGGCAGCGTCAGCCGCTCGATCCAGTCGCGCTCCCCGCCGCCTTCACGGGAAAGCCAGCCTGCGAAAGTGGCGCGCTTGGTCGCCGAGCCGATCATGCCGGTATAGGCAAGGTCGCTCCTTGCCAGCGCTTCGCGGGCGATGAGAAAGTCGAGCGCATGATCATGCGTCAGGATGACGGCCGCGCCGCCAGCCGCAATCTCGTTCACCAGTGCTTCCGGCATCGGGACGAGGCGGGTCTTCGTCCGAGCAGGCAGGTTGGCGAGTTCCTCCTGCCGCGTTTCGACGACGGTGACCGAGAACGGCAATGGCGCAAGGGCTGCGGCCAGCGCCCGGCCGACATGGCCGGCACCGAAGAGATAGACTTCGGGTAGACGCTCGATCTCGCCCAAAAGTTTTGCCTCCAACTCACCTTTCACCGCCTGCGTCAGTCTGCGAAACCGCAACTGCGTGCGGCCGCCGCAGCATTGGCCGATCTCGGGGCCGAGCGGGATATCCATGATGGCCTTTCCGCCCGAGCCAGCCAGCATCTCCCGCGCATTCGCGATCGCCATGAACTCGAACTGCCCGCCGCCGATCGTGCCCCATAGAGCTGTTTGCGAGACGAGCATGAAGGCGCCGGCCTCACGCGGGGTGGAGCCTTGTGTGCCGGTGATGTCGATGAGGATGCTGTCGGGATGGGCGGTGAGGAATGTGGGGAGGTCGGTCATAGGGAGATGGCCGATAGGTAAGTGGCTGTGTTACCCCCCTCTGTCCTGCCGGACATCTCCCCCACAAGGGGGGAGATTGGATGGGGTTGACGGCTTCGCCAAACAACTAAAGCGCTGCTACTCCAACGGGGCAGATGGGGAGCGATGCTCCAACCTTTTACCGATCTCCCCCCTTGTGGGGGAGATGTCCGGCAGGACAGAGGGGGGTAACATTGACTCCGTCCGTCCTGTTTAAACAACAAACCAGCCGGACTCATCCTACACCCGCTTCATCCGCTCCACCGCCATCAGCACCCGCTCTGGCGTCGCCGGGGCGTCGAGTCTTGGGCAGACCTTGTAATTCGCCACACTTGCGACCGCCATCGACAGCGCTTCCAGCACAGAGATCGCCAGCATGAAGGGTGGTTCGCCGACGGCCTTGGAGCGGCCGATGGTGGCCTCAGTGTTCTCCGACCATTCGGCGAGGCGGACGTTGAAGATCTTCGGCCGGTCGGAGGCGAGCGGGATCTTGTAGGTCGAGGGAGCATGGGTGCGCAGGCGGCCCTTGTCGTCCCACCAGAGCTCTTCCGTCGTCAGCCAGCCCAGGCCCTGCACGAAGGCGCCCTCGACCTGGCCCATGTCGATTGCGGGGTTCAGTGAGCGGCCGACATCGTGGAGGATGTCGGTGCGGTCGATCAGGTATTCGCCGGTCAGCGTGTCGATCGAGACTTCGGTGCAGGAGGCGCCGTAAGCGAAATAATAAAAGGGCGTGCCGCGGCCGGCCTTGCGGTCCCAGTGAATCTTCGGCGTCTTGTAGAAGCCGGCGGCGGAAAGTTGGACGCGGGCGAAATAGGCCTGCTTGATGAAATCGGGGAAGGGGATCTCGATTTCGCCGACGCGCACGCGGTTCGGCAGGAAGACGACGTCGGCGGGGCCAACATCCCATTTCTCGGCGGCAAACGCCACCAGCCGTTCCTTGATCTGACGGGCGGCGTCGAAGGCCGCCATGCCATTGAGGTCCGAGCCGGAGGAGGCGGCGGTGGCGGAGGTGTTCGGCACCTTGGCCGTCGTCGTCGCGGTGATTTTCACCCGGTCGATGTCGACCTGGAAGCTGTCGGCCAGCACCTGCGCCACCTTGGTATAGAGGCCCTGGCCCATTTCGGTGCCGCCATGGTTCAAGTGGATCGAGCCGTCCTGATAGATATGGACGAGGGCGCCGGCCTGGTTGAAGGCGGTCATGGTGAAGGAGATGCCGAATTTGACCGGCGTCAGCGCGATGCCCTTTCTGATGTAACGGCTGTCGCGGTTGAAGGCGATGATGGCGTTGCGGCGCGCCCGGTATTCGGCCGTTTCCTCCAACTCCTCAACGATGCGGGCGATGATATTGTCCTCGACCTCCTGATGGTAGGGCGTGAGCGTGCGGCCGGAGCCCGGCTGGCCGTAGAAATTCAGCTTGCGGATATCGAGCGGATCCTTGCCGAGGGCATAGGCGATCTCCTCGATGAAGCGCTCGGCGCCGAGCATGCCCTGCGGTCCGCCGAAGCCGCGGAAGGCGGTGTTGGAGACGGTGTGGGTTTTCAGCGGTTTCGACTGGAGATGCACATGCGGATAGAAATAGCTGGAATCGGCATGGAAGAGGGCGCGGTCGGTCACCGGTCCCGAGAGATCCGAGGAGAAACCACAGCGCGCCGCGTAAGTGGCGTCAACCGCATGGATGCGGCCTTCGGCATCGAAGCCCACCTCATAATCGACGAGGAAATCGTGGCGCTTGCCGGTGGCGCTCATGTCCTCGTCGCGGTCGGGGCGGAATTTGATGGCGCGGCCGAGCTTCTTGGCGGCGATCGCCGCGAGCGCTGCGAACTGATTGCCCTGCGTCTCCTTGCCGCCGAAGCCGCCGCCCATGCGGCGGACGTTGACGGTTACGGCGTTGGAAGGGATATCGAGCACGTGGCCGACGATGTGCTGGATCTCGCTCGGATGCTGCGTCGATGACCAGACGGTGACCTCATCATCTTCGCCGGGGATGGCCATGGCAATATGGCCTTCGAGGTAGAAATGCTCCTGGCCGCCGATGCGCATCCGGCCCTTCAGCCGCATGGGGGCATTCGGCATTTCCACTTCAGGCTCGCCGCGCTGGAGCGTCATCGGGGTGATGACCAGCGGGCTGCCGTTGGCGAGCGCGCCGTCGATATCGCTCCAGTGCGGCAGGTCGCGATAGTCTATCTTCGCCAGCCGTGCGGCCCGGCGGGCAGCTTCGCGCGTTTCGGCGATGACGGCAAAGATCGGCTGGCCGTGAAATTCGACCTTGGTTTCGGCGAGCAGCGGCTCGTCATGGCTGCCGTTGGAGCTGACGTCGTTGACGCCTGGCACGTCCTTGCCGGTGAGGACCCAGACGACGCCGGGATAGGCGGCGACCGCGGACAGATCGATGCCGGCGATTTCGGCATGCGCCCGGTCCGAGAGGCCGAGGGCGCCGTGCAGCAGGCCGGCGGGTTCGGGGATATCGTCGATATAATCGGCGGTTCCGGTGACATGCTTATGTGCCGAATCATGCCGCAGCGAGCCGTGCATCGGGCCTGAAATGATGACCTTTCGATCTTCGAAGGTGGACTTATCCATTAGATCAGCCCTCCAAGCGTAGCCACACGGAATGAGGGAGGGGAGGAGATCGCGGCTGTTCCCATCAAAGCTTGCATTCCGGGCGTGCTAATCAGTGTATCCATCACGCCACCTCCTCGAACCGCTTCAGCTCAGCCGGCGCGCCCACCGTTTCCAGGTAGAACCGCGTCAGCAGGTTCTTTGCCGTCAGCTGGCGGTATTCTGCCGTGGCGCGCCAGTCGGTCAACGGTTGGTAGTCGGTGTCGAAGGCGGGGCGGGCGGCCTCGATGGTCGCCTCGGTCCAGGGTTTACCGATCAGCGCGGCCTCGACCGTGCTGGCGCGTTTCGGTGTTGCCGCCATGCCGCCGAAGGCGATGCGGATCTCGGTGATCATCTCGGCCTCGTCGAGCGTCAGCAAGAAGGCGCCGAGCACGGCGGTGATATCCTCGTCGCGGCGCTTGGTGATCTTGTAGGCAGCAAAATGGCTCGCATCGGCCGGATAGGGCACGAAGATGCTCTCGACGAATTCGCCCGGCTCGCGGTCCTGTTTGCCATAGCCGATGAAGAAATCCTCGAGCGGCATTCTGCGCTGGCCTTGCAGCGACCGCAGCGTCAGCGTCGCGCCGAGCGCGATCAGCGGCGGCGGGCTGTCACCGATCGGCGAGCCGTTGGCGATATTGCCGCCGATCGTCCCCATGTTGCGCACCTGCTCGCCGCCGATGCGGTCGATCAGCCGCCCAAGCGCCGGGATTTTCTTGGAAATCGCCGCGAAGGCCCTGCTGTAGCTAACGCCGGCGCCGATGGTGACGCCGTCCTCGCCTTCCGTGACCGACTGCAATTCGCTCAGATGATTGATGAAGACGACCGGGTTCAGCCGTCGCATCTGCTTCGTCACCCAGAGGCCGACATCGGTCGCGCCGGCGACGACGATCGCGTCGGGCTCCTGCGAGAGGACTTCGGCCAGCGCCTGGATGGAAGCAGGCACGATCAGCCGGTCTTCGCCACTGGTAATCCTGATGGTGCCGCTCGCCTGCATGGCCCAGAGCCGCGCGACGATTTCCGAACGTGTCCGCTCCAGCGGGTCGAAGAGCGCGCTCGGCCGCATCAGGCTCACCTGCTCGGCAGCCTTGACGATCGGCTCGTAGCCGGTGCAGCGACAGAGATTGCCTTGCAAGGCCTTTTCGATTTCCTGGCGGCCAGGCTTTTCCTTCGTCAACCACAGACCATAGAGCGACATGACAAAGCCCGGGGTGCAGAAGCCGCATTGCGAGCCGTGGCAGTCGACCAGCGCCTGCTGCACCGGGTGCAGTGCGCCGTCCCGGCCGGCCAGATGCTCGACGGTCACCACGTGTGTGGCATGCAGCGAACCTAAGAAACGGATGCAGGCATTGACCGATTCATAGGCGAGCTTGCCGTCCGCGAGCCGCCCGACGAGCACGGTGCAGGCGCCGCAATCGCCTTCGGCGCATCCTTCCTTGGTGCCCGTCAGCCGTTGCCTCACCCGCAGAAAATCGAGAAGCGTCTCGGTCGGCCCGACATCGGTGAGTGCGATGTCCTGGCCATTCAGGATGAAGCGGATGCTGTCGTTCATGATATTCCCGGTTGTTTTTTCCAAATGGTTAAGCCGCCGTCCAGCCACCGTCAATCGAGATGTGCGTTCCGGTCACTTGGCGGGCGGCGTCGCTGGCGAGGTAAAGCGACAGCGCACCGATTTCCTCGGCCTTGACGAATTCACGGGTCGGCTGCGCCTTGAGGATGACCTCGCTCTTCACCTGTTCCTCGGTCATGCCGCGGGCCTTGGCGGTATCCGGTATCTGCTTTTCGACGAGCGGCGTCAGCACGTAACCGGGGCAGATGGCGTTCACCGTCACGCCGAATTCGGCAAGCTCCAGTGCCGCGGTTTTGGTGAGGCCCAATATACCATGTTTTGCCGCGACATAGGCGGATTTGAAGGGAGAGGCGACCAGGCCGTGGGCCGAGGCGATGTTGATGATGCGGCCGTGTTTTTTCGCCTTCATCAGCGGGATGGCGGCGCGCATCGTATGAAAGGAACTCGACAGGTTGATGGCGATGATCTGGTCCCATTTGTCGATCGGGAAATCCTCGATCTTCTCAACATGCTGAATGCCGGCATTGTTGACGAGGATATCGACGGTGCCGAAGGACTTCGCCGCCGTTTCAATCAGGTCGGCGATCTCGGCGGGCTTGGTCATGTCGGCCGGATGATAGAGCGCCCGGCCTTTAGACAATGATTCAAGCCGCTCGACGATCGCCTTGATTTCATCAGTCTTTCCGAAACCGTTGATGACGACGTTGTCGCCCGTGTCGGCGAATGCAGTGGCGATCGCAAGGCCGATGCCGCTGGTGGACCCGGTGACGACGACTGTTCTGCTCATGCTGTTCTCCCGTGAAAGGCGCGATGCTGCGTTGCAACGTTAGTGGCGAGGTTATGCCCAAAGCCGGCGGGCTGGCAATTCCGCTTTATTCGCTTTTCTCGCCCGCATCGGTGTCCTATTGATTTGTCACGATAATCATATGCCGGAGCATTTCCGTTTTTCTTCGAATCACGGAAATGCTCTATCTCTTTTTTCACGCAATTCCGGACGCAAAACCGCTGCACACTTTTGCTGGAATTGCTTTAGCGGGGGGATTTTCATGGGTGGATTTGTACTGGCGATCGATCAGGGAACGACATCGACGCGGGCGATCGTCTTCGATCGCGACATGCATGTCGCCGGCAAGGGCCAGAAGGAATTCACCCAGATCTATCCGCGCTCCGGCTGGGTCGAGCACGATCCTGAGGAAATCTGGGATTCGGTTGTCTCCACCGTCAATATGGCACTGCGCGATGCGGGGATTACCGCCAAGGATATTTCGGCGCTCGGCATTACCAACCAGCGCGAGACTGTCGTCGTCTGGGAGCGCGAGACGGGCCGGCCGATCCAGAATGCCATTGTCTGGCAGGACCGGCGCACGGCAAGCTATTGCGATAATCTTAAACGACAGGATCTGGAGCGGCTTTTCACGAAGAAGACCGGCCTGATCCTCGATCCCTATTTTTCCGGCACCAAGCTTTCCTGGATGCTCGCCAATGTGAAGGGCGCACGGGCCCGTGCTGCAAGGGGCGACCTCTGCTTCGGCACGATCGACACCTTCCTGATCTGGCGGCTGACTAATGGCAAGAGTTTCGTCACCGATGCCACCAACGCCTCGCGCACGCTGATGTTCAACATTGCTGAAAACGCGTGGGACGAGGATCTGCTCGATATTCTGAGGGTGCCCGCCGCCATGCTGCCGGAGGTCAAGGATTGTGCCGCCGATTTCGGCACGGTCGATCCCGCGATCTTCGGTGCTGCAATCCCTATCCTCGGTGTCGCCGGCGACCAGCAGGCGGCCACCATCGGCCAGGCGTGTTTTCAGCCGGGCATGCTGAAATCGACCTACGGCACCGGCTGTTTCGCGCTGCTTAACACCGGCGCCGATATGGTGCGCTCGAAAAACCGGCTGCTGACCACCATCGCCTATCGCCTGAACGGCCAGACGACCTATGCGCTTGAGGGGTCGATCTTCATCGCTGGCGCGGCGGTGCAATGGCTGCGTGACGGGCTTCGCATCATCGGCAGCGCCGCCGAGACCAACGGGCTTGCCGAACGAGCCGATCCGACCCAGGAGGTCTATCTCGTGCCCGCCTTCACCGGGCTTGGCGCGCCGCATTGGGATGCCAATGCGCGTGGCGCGATCTTCGGACTGACGCGCAACAGCGGTCCGGCGGAACTCTCGCGGGCAGCGCTCGAAGCGGTCTGTTACCAGACCCGCGACCTGCTCGATGCCATGCAGAAGGACTGGAAGAATGGCGGCGACGACACCGTGCTGCGCGTCGACGGCGGCATGGTCGCCTCCGACTGGACAATGCAGCGTCTTGCCGACCTGCTCGATGCCCCGGTCGACCGCCCGGTGATCCTGGAGACGACGGCGCTGGGTGCCGCATGGCTTGCCGGCAGCCGGGCAGGGGTGTGGCCGGACAGAGACGGCTTTTCGGCGACGTGGAAGCGGGACCGGCGATTCGAACCCGCCATGGAGGAGAAGGTACGGGCGGCAAAGCTCAAGGGTTGGAAGAATGCGGTCAAGCGAACGCTGAGCGAAGGGTGAGGGCAATCAGCGCCGCAATATAGCTTCGTTCGCTCCGGCAAAATGCCCAGCTGCGGCATCGCCGTGCTCTGCAAGATCACGAATTTCCCCCAATAATTTTGATGCGGCCTGTCGGCTAAGCGGTTACTCCTTCGTCATTCGGAAAGAGGAGTGACCCGATGCTTTATGCAATCCTTTGTTACGCCCATGAGGAAACCGTCTTTGCCTGGACCAAGGAGGAGGAGGCTGCCGTCATGGAGAAGCTCTATGCCGTGCAGGAGCCGCTTGCCGCAGCCGGCAAGCTCGGCCCCGTCGGCAGGTTGATGCCGACGACGGCGGCGACGACGGTGCGCAAGGGCAAGGACGAGGCTTTGGTCATCGACGGCCCATTTGCAGAAACGAAAGAGGCGCTTCTCGGCTTCTACGTGGTCGACTTCGAAACGCTCGATGAGGCGATCGCCTTCTCGAAACAGCTTTCGTCGGTCAATCCAGGTTCCACCTCTTACGAAATTCGGCCTTTCTACGTCTTCAGGCCGGGAGATGCTTCATCATGACCGATATTGCCTGGATCGACCTTGCACTTGCCTCGGCCCGCCCGAAAGCCCTTGGCGCCCTGCTGCGCTATTTCCGTACTCTCGATACTGCGGAAGAGGCGTTTCAAGAGGCATGCCTGAGGGCGATCCGGACATGGCCGGAGAAAGGGCCGCCGCGTGATCCCGCGGCCTGGCTCATCTTCGTCGGCCGAAACAGCGGGATCGATGCGGTGCGTAAGCGGACGAAGCTCCAGGCCTTGCCGGATGAGGACGTCATCTCCGATACCGAGGATGCCGAAAGCGACATCGCCGAGCGACTGGACGATTCCCACTATCGCGACGATATCCTGCGGCTGCTGTTCATCTGCTGCCATCCGGATCTGCCGGCGACCCAGCAGATCGCGCTGGCGCTGCGCATCGTCTCCGGGCTTTCGGTGCCGCAGATCGCCCGTGCCTTCCTGGTGTCGGAAAGCGCCATGGAGCAGCGCATCACCCGGGCCAAGGCACGGGTGGCGAAGGCCGGCGTGCCTTTCGAAACGCCAAGCCCTGGGGAAAGGGCCGAACGGCTGTCGATCGTCAGCACGATGATCTATCTCATCTTCAACGAGGGCTATAGCCAGGCCGACCCGAAGCATGAGGCTGCGGCCTTCAGCGACGAGGCGATCCGGTTGGCACGCCTGATGCTGTATATCTTCCCGTCCGAACCGGAGTTGATGGGGCTGCTTGCACTGATGCTTCTGCAGATCTCGCGCCGCCCGGCGCGCTTCAGCGCCGAGGACGAGATCGTGCTGCTCGAAGATCAGGACCGCGCGCGCTGGAACCAGCCCCTCATCAACGAGGCTTTGGCGCTGCTCGACAAGGCGCTGCGACACCGCCAACCCGGCCCCTATCAGCTACAGGCGGCCATCGCCGCGATCCATTCTCGGGCAAAACGTGCCGGGGATACCGACTGGGTGGAGATCGATCTGCTCTACCGCGCGCTGGAGCGTCTCCAGCCGTCTCCTGTCGTGACGCTCAATCGCGCTGTCGTGGTTTCCAAACTGCGCGGACCGCAGGATGCGCTCGATCTCATCGATCCGCTTGGCGAAAAACTCGGCGGCTATTTCTACTATCACGGCCTGCGCGGCGGGCTGCTGAAGCAGCTTGGCTTGACCTGCCAGGCGCGCGAAGCCTTCGACCGCGCCATTGCGCTTGCCCATTCGGCGGCTGAAGCGGCTCATATCCGCCGGCAGATCGACAAGATGCAGGAAGAGGCGACGCAGCCGACCGCAAAATAATCAGGAAAAATCGGCACGCTGTCGGAAAGGCAAACTTCGATACGTCCTTGCTACAACCTGGGAAGCAGGTTTCATTCAATTGGAGAGATGCCGAATGACCGCCAGCACGCAACATGAACTCGTCCTCGTTCGCGAATTCGACGCGCCGCGCGAGAAGATCTACAAGGCATGGACCGATCCCGACCTCATGAAACAGTGGTTCGTGCCGCGCCCCTGGGGTGTGGCGGAAGCGACGCTCGACGTCCGCCCCGGCGGGTCCAGTGTCATCGTCATGCAAGATCCCGAGGGCAATCAGTATCCGAACCGTGGCGTCTATCTCGAGATCGTCGAGAACGAGAAGATCGTCTTCACCGATGCCTATGCCAGCGCCTGGGTGCCTGCCGAGAAACCTTTCTTCACCGGCGTCATCCTGCTCGAAGATCTCGGCAATGGGCGCACGAAATATACGGCGAAGGCGCTGCATTGGCGCGCCGAGGATAAGGAAACGCACGAGAAGATGGGCTTCCACGAGGGATGGGGCAAGGCTGCTGAGCAACTGGCGGAGCTGTTGGCGAAGATGTGAACGGCGCGGGCGTTGGCGCTACTCAAGCGCGGCATGAAGCAGCTTGGAAAATGATTCCGCCGTGGCTTCGAAGTCGTTGAATTCAGATTCGAATTTGTGGGTGGGTTCTGTCCCTTGATGTCTGCCGAAGCAGGGCAAAGACATCATGCCACTATCGAATTTTTCGAACATTCCGTTCCAGAGTTTGTATTTGCGCTCCGTCTCGGCGATCCTTATCTCCGGGCGGAATTCAACAGGATGCCGACAATGGAACTGGGCCTTTATACATTCGCCGACGTCAATCCCAACCCGTCCCGCAGCAAGGGCGCGGAAGGGGCCGAGCGGCTGAAGCATCTGATCGAGGAGATTGAGCTTGCCGATCAGGTGGGGCTCGACGTCTTTGGGCTCGGCGAACATCATCGACCGGATTACGCGGCGTCGGCTCCCGCGGTCGTGCTGGCGGCGGCGGCCGTCAGGACGAGGAATATCCGGCTGACAAGTGCGGTCACCGTGCTTTCTTCCGATGATTCCGTGCGCGTCTTCCAGCAGTTTTCGACGCTCGATCTGATTTCCAACGGCCGGGCCGAGATCATGGCGGGGCGCGGCTCCTTCATCGAGTCCTTCCCGCTATTCGGCTACAACCTCGAGGACTACGACCAGCTTTTCGAAGAGAAGCTCGATCTGCTGCTGGCGTTGCGCGATAGCGAAGTGGTGGAGTGGAAGGGCGAGCTTCGCGCTGCGATTAACGGGCGCGGCGTCTATCCCAGGCCGTTGCAGGATCCGCTGCCGCTCTGGGTCGCGGTCGGCGGCACGCCGCAGTCGGTGGCGCGCGGGGGCGCGCTCGGCCTGCCGGTGGCGCTGGCGATCATCGGCGGCGAGCCGCGCCGTTTTGCGCCGCTCTTCGATCTCTATCGCGAGGCCGCGCGCCGGGCAGGGCAGGACCAGGCGAAGCTGAAGACCAGCATCAATGTCCACGGCTTCATCGCCGATACGACGGAGGCTGCGGCAGATCAGTTTTACGGGCCACAGGCCGAAGTGATGAACCGCATCGGGCGCGAGCGCGGCTGGGGGGCAACGAGCCGGGCGCAGTTCGACATGTCGCGCGGGCCGAGCGGGGCGCTCTTCGTCGGCGATGCCGAGGCGGTCGCGGAAAAGATCATCGCCCATCATACACTCTTCAAGAACGACCGCTTCCTGCTGCAGATGGCGATCGGGCTGATGCCGCATGCGCAGATCATGCGTGGCATCGAGCTCTACGGGACGAAAGTCGCGCCGATCGTCAGAAAGGCGTTGACTGAAAGCGGCGAAGGGGCGAAAGCCACAGCGTGAGGCGGCCGTGGCCGTTCTGCGCAAGGCCGGAATAGACGAATGGTTATCGCAAACGACGACGAACTGGCGAAGCTCAAGGAGATCGGCCGCATCTGCGCCAACGCCATCCAGGTGATGGCGGCGACGATGGAGCCCGGCATGACGACGCTGGAACTCGACCGGATCGGCCGCAAGGTGCTTGAGGATTCGGGCGCGCGCTCGGCGCCGGAGTTCTGCTACCAGTTTCCCGGCGCCACCTGCATCAGCATCAATGAGGAAATCGCCCACGGCATTCCCGGCCCACGCGTCATCCGCGCCGGCGACCTCATCAATATCGACGTTTCGGCTGAGAAGGACGGCTTCTTCGCCGATACCGGTGCCTCCTTCGCGATGCCGCCCGTCAAGCAAAAGATCGAGCGGCTCTGCCGCGACGGCAAGCGGGCGCTCTGGGCCGGCCTCAACCAGGTGAAATCGGGCGAGCCGCTCGCAAAGATCGGCACCGCCGTCGGCGCGTTCGCGCAGAAGAACCGCTACACGCTGGTCGCCAATCTGGCGAGCCATGGCGTCGGCCGCTCGCTGCACGAGGAGCCGGCCGAGCTCTCGACCTGGCCGGACCCTTCAGAAAAACGCATGATGACGGAAGGTCTCGTCTTCACCGTCGAACCGTTCCTGTCGCTCGGCGCGACATGGGCGGAAGGCGGCGACGATGCGTGGACGCTCTATGCCGATCCAAAGGCGCCAACGGTGCAATATGAACATACGGTGGTTGCAACGCGCAACGGGCCGGTGGTGCTGACCTTGCCGGATGGGCGGGCGTAGGGCGCAGCCTCGAAGCACGCCGCAACGCTGCTCCTTGCATTCATCGGACGGGCCGAGCACCAACCTCGTCCTCAACCGCGCGTTTCCGGCTTGCCGCCCTGCAGGATTTCGGTGGCGGCGCGTTCCAATATGCCGGCGATGCGGGCGGCTTCGGGTTTCGACCAGGGATAACGCATGCGCAGGGCCGAGCGCAGTAGCATGCGGGCAGCGCGAATATCGCCGCCGTCCTGCATGAAATCGCCGTCATCACCCTCGTCGGCGCCGTGGCGGTCGGTTTCGAACACACGCTTCACATAGGCCATCTTCTCGCCGATGCGCTCGAGCTTGGCGAGCGTGTGCAGGATCATGTCGCGGTTTTCCTCGACGCGGCGACGGCCGGCCTCGGTGATACGATAGAGCTTCTTGGTGCCCTCGGCCTCCACTTCGGCAAGACCGGTTTCCTCGAGATAGGTGAGCGCGGGATAAATGACGCCGGGGCTCGGTACATAGAAGCCGCCAGAGCGCTCCTCCAGCAACTTTATCAATTCATAACCGTGGCGCGGTTGCTCAGCGAGCAGCGCCAGGATGACGAGCTGCAGATCGCCGGCAGCGAACTTGCGGCCCATGCGGAAAGCTTCGCCGAACATGCCGCCTTTAAAACCTCTCATGAGTTTTCCTTTCATCAGCAGATATATCGTTGGTTATGTCGTAAAACATATATCGTAAGATAGTCTTTTTCAAGGGAAGCGAGGAATTTTTCATGTTTCCGGAAATTGATCGATCGATCAGAATTACTTGATTGTGATGCAGATGCTGCGGCGCGATAAGCGCTGCATGCTCGAGCGCATCCGTCACTCCCCGCCGAACCTCGTTTCCACCGCCGCTGCCGGCGCCGTCGCTATGGCCGCCGCCATGGGCTTCGGGCGCTTCTCCTACACGCCGATCCTGCCCGGCATGATCAGCGGCGTGCCGCTTTCGGCTGCGGATGCAGGCTTCATCGCGTCGGCGAATTTCCTCGGTTATCTCGTCGGCGCTGTGTTTGCCGCCTATGGCTGGGCTGCGGGGCGCGAACGACTGGTGGCGCTTTTGTCGCTGCTGGCGACCGCGATCCTGCTTGCGGCCATGGCCGCCACCCAATCCGTCGCGGTCTTTGCTGTCATCCGGTTCCTCGCCGGCCTTGCCAGCGCCTTTGCGATGGTCTTCACCTCGTCGATCGTGCTCAGCCACGGGGCTGCTGCCGGTAATGACCATGTGCAGGCGGCGCATTTCGGCGGGCCGGGGGCGGGTATCGCACTATCCTCGGTCATGGTGTTTCTCATCGGCCTTGGTTATCACGACGGGCCGGGCGGCTGGCGGGCCGACTGGATCGGCGGAGCGCTCTATTGCGCGGCAAGCCTCGTCGTCGTCTTCCTGTTGCTGCCGTCAGCCCCGGCGCAATCGGCGCAATCGGGCAAGGAGCCGGCGCTTGTCTGGAGCCGACCGATGGTGCTGCTAACGTTGTCATACGGCCTGTTCGGCTTCGGCTACGTCATCACCGCGACCTTCCTCGTCACCATCGCGCGCCTTTCGGCGACAGGACCCTTGGTCGAATTCCTTTGCTGGTTCATCGCCGGGCTGACGTCGGCGGTGGCGCTGTTTGCCTGGAAGCCGCTTGTCAGGCGGCTCGGGCTTGGCGGCGTTTATGTCGCAGCCCTTCTGATCGAGGCGGCCGGCGTGCTTGCGACTGTGGCATTGCCGCATTCCGCCGCGCCGCTGGTCGGCGGTGCGCTGTTCGGGGCGACCTTCCTGGCGATCACGGCTTACGGGCTGCAGATCGGCCGCAAGCTTTCGCCGGAAAGCCCGCGGCGGATACTGGCGATGATGACGGCTGCCTTCGGTGTCGGCCAGATCGTCGGGCCTGTTGTTGCCGGCTGGATCGCCGAGCGCAGTGGCAATTTCACCGCCCCAACAGTGATCGCCGCCATCGCCCTTGTTGCCTGCGCAGCGTTGGTGATGCCGGTGATCAAGAAAATCGCATAGAGCGATTCAGCTTCGCAGAACTGCTCCATAATTTTGTCTCTACGCAATTCCGGACGGAAAACCGCTTCCCACTTTTCCTGGAATTGCTCTAACCCGTTACATCTCCGTAACAATGGGCCGAACCCATTGCTGCTTCCTTCGAACTGCCTTAGTTTCCGGCAAAATCAGTGTTCCGTGACACTCCCGAGACTCACAGTTCAGGAAAGCAAAGCTCCCCGTGTTTCATTCCTTTTTTCCGCAGCCGAAGGCGTTCTTTACCTCGCTTGTTGTTTGGACGCTGATTTCCATCGCCGGCTGGTATCTCTTTGCCGCTAATCTCGGTGCATCGCTCGGCTATGCGCCGGTCGCCGAGGAACAGCAGCCGATCGACCTGTCGTTCTTCCTGCTGCCCGAAAATGTCTGGTTCTACAGCTATTTCTTCCTTACGGCGGTGATCTTCTGCGGCGCATGGCATCTGAAGGCGCTGCACCACCCTTGGAAGCTGTGGTCGATCTGGGGTTCGGCGCTGATTATTTTCGTCACCTATTTCGGCGTCCAGATCAGCGTCGTGATCAACAACTGGCGCCGGCCATTCGGCGACCTGCTGCAGAACGCATTGTCGAAGCAGCCAGGCATTTCCGTCGACAATTTTTATAGCTTAATGTGGGTCTTCTGTCAGATCGCGTTCCTCAGCATGTTCGTGTCGATCATGACCGACTTTTTCACCAGCCACTATATCTTCCGCTGGCGCACGGCGATGAACAATTTCTACATGTCGAAGTGGGAAAAGCTGCGGCACATCGAAGGCGCCTCGCAGCGCGTTCAGGAAGACACGATGCGCTTTTCGAGCACGCTCGAAGGTCTCGGCATCAGCCTCATCAACTCGGTGATGACGCTCGTGGTATTCCTTCCGATCCTTCTGGCGCTGTCGCATTATGTGACGGAACTACCGTTCATTGGGCCGGTGGCGAATTCGCTCTTCTGGCTGGCGCTCTTCTGGTCGGCGTTCGGAACGGTTTTGCTGGCGGTCGCGGGTGTCAAGCTGCCGGGCCTGAACTTCCGCAACCAGCGCGTCGAAGCGGCCTATCGTAAAGAACTGGTCTATGGCGAGGACCATGCGGAACGGGCTCAGCCGCTGACCGTCACCGAACTCTTCGGCAACGTTCGCCGCAACTACTACCGCATGTATTTCCACTACATGTATTTCAATGTCGCCCGCTATTTCTATATCCAGGCCGACGCACTCTTCGTGGTCTTCATGCTGGTGCCGACGATCGTGGCGGGCACTATCACCTACGGTATCTTCCAGCAGATCTCGACCGCCTTCGGGCAGGTCAGCAACTCGTTCCAGTATCTCGTCAACTCCTGGACAACGATCATCGAACTGCTCTCCATCCACAAACGCCTCAAGGCCTTCGAGGCAGCAATCGACGATGAGCCGCTGCCGGATATCGACCAGCGTTATCTGGAGCGTGATGCTGGTGTCGTGCACGCCGACGGTTGATGAGTGGGGTTGCCTGGATGGGGAAGGGCACGTGGGCATTCGATGACGGCATGCCGTGCGGCCCCTCATCCGACCCTGCGGGCCCTCTTCTCCCCGCCGGGGAGAAGAGGGAGTCGAGGCGCCGCTGCTTGTCTCTTCTCCCCTCGGGGAGAAGGTGGCGGCAGCCGGATGAGGGCCCCACACGGCACCACACCTCATTCCAAAAATAACTTATTACAGCCCTGACGACTGCTGCAATTTCCCGCGGGCCTCGATCAGCGAGATCGCTTCGGAATAGCTGACGCAGGCGACGTCGGCGCGATGGCAGACGTCGCCGACCAACCGGTCGAGGGCGCGCCAGTAGGCGCCGCCGTTCATTTCGACGAAGTGGAAGCCGAGCTGGAGGGGGGTGCGGCCGCCGGCATATTGTTTGTCGAAAGCTTCTTTGAAGGCCGAATAGGCGCGCTCCTCGAAGGCAGCGCTGTCCACTCTGTCTTCTTCACCCTTGGAATGGCGGACGAAGAGATTGTAGTCCATGCCGATGATCGGCTTTTCGCTCGGGCCCTCGGGGATCAGCGGCAGGCCGAAGCGGATGATGCCGTCTTCCTCGACCGGCATGGCCGGACCTTTGGTGACGAGGCTTGCGTCATAGCTGAAACCCGCCTTCTTTTCGGCGGCGATCATATCGGCGCCCGCCGTTGCGGAAAGATAGGGTGCGCGAAAACCCTTGATGCCATGGTCGACCAGATCCCGCCAGCCGGCCGGCTCCTGGAGGCCGACGCTTGTCCAGGCATTTTTCAACGTCGCGTGGAAGGTGGCGTATTCGGCCGACCAGTCGGCCTCGCTCCAGAGACGGCCATCGAAATGGCCGCAGGCATGGCTCGATATGTCGTGGCCTTCGAGATGGGCGTGCCAGATATTGCCGAGCCTTTCGCGGATCTCGTCGTCGCTCTGGGCGAAGCCGACATTGGATTTGCCGCGCTTCTGATGCGGCGCCTGGTAGGCCTTCTTCGCCGCCTCGTTCATCAGGAAAGTGCAGGAGAGGAAATAGGTAAAGTGGGCGCCGTTCTTCGCGGCCATCTCGCGGCTCTTCAGCCAGAGCGCATTGTCGTGGGCGCCGTCGAACGAAATGATGACCAGCTGTTTCGGCCGGTCGGCCGCCTCTGCCATCGTCGGCAGGAGGAACGACACAGCCAGACAGGTGGAGAGGAGATGACGAGACATGGACACCGCGACAATTTGTTCGCGATTTCCCTCCGATAGAATTGCGGCGAAGCTGCGGTCTTACTGGCATTTTTTCACGCCAGCCGGTAAGCCATGACAAACGGCACGGAAGGGACCCGCAATGACTTTGCTTATCGTCGGCATTATACTTTTCCTCGGGGTGCATTTGGTGCGGGTGGTATCGCCCGGCTTCCGCCGTTCGATGATCGCAAGCCTCGGCGAAAAGGGGTGGCGGGCGGCCTATTCCATCGCGAGTCTGGCGACGCTGATCCTATTGATCTACGGCTTCGGGCGGGCGCGTGAAGTAACCGGAATGCTTTACAATCCGCCGGTCTGGATGGCGCATATCACGATCACGCTGATGCTGATCGCAATGATCTGTCTCGTCGCCTCGCTATTGCCGGCGGGGCATATCGCCACCAAGACCAAACATCCGATGGTGCTGTCGGTGAAAATCTGGGCGCTTGCCCATCTGCTCGCCAATGGTGAAACGTCGTCGGTGCTGTTGTTTGCGGCCTTCCTCGCCTGGGGCGTCATCCTGCGCATCTCGCTGAAAAGACGGCAGCGGGCGGGCGAGATCGTGCTTCGGCCCTTCGTCTCGGCCAAATACGACCTCTATGCCGTTATCATCGGCATCGTCGTCTGGGCGCTGATCATCTGGAAGCTGCACGAATGGCTGATCGGCGTTTCGCCGCTCGCCATGTGACCTGCGCATACCCCCGAAAATCGATTCCGATTTTTGGAAAGGATTATACGCGGATTCAAAGTGTTAGAGCGTCCTTGGCGCGTCTGAAAAGACGCGCGGCGCTCTAATCTTTCATATCCCCCTTACAACGGCGGCAAAATGGAGTAGAAGGCCCGACAATGTGCGTTTTGCACAACGTATAGGTATTTCCGCGGCCGGAGACGAGAATGGCATTCAACGACGACAGCTTCATCCGTGAAGTCAATGAGGAATTGCGCTCCGACCAGATGAAGGGCGTCTGGCGCCGGTTCGGCCGCTATATCATCGTCGTCGCCATCCTGATCGTCGCCGGCACCGCCGGCAAGGTTCTCTTCGAATATTGGGACGATACCCGCTCCTCGGGCGCCGGTGACCAGTTCCTGGCGGCGATGAAGCTTGCCGACGAGAACAAGAATGACGAGGCGCTGGCCGCGCTCGACAAGCTCGAAAAGGAAGGCCACGGCGCTTATCCGGTGCTGGCGCGCATGCGGGCCGCGACTGTCGAAGTCCAGAAGGGCGATACCGCTGCGGCGATCGCTTCCTTCAACGAGATCGGCAAGGACAATGGTGTTCCGGCCGCCGTGCGCGATGCCGCCAAAATGCGGGCCGGCTGGCTGCTCATCGAAAACGGCTCTTACGAACAGGTTTCGGCCGCGATCGAGGAAATGGCCGTCCCAGGCAACGCTTTCCGCCATTCGGCACGCGAAGCGCTCGGCCTTGCTTCCTTTAAGGGCGGCAACATGGCGCAGGCTCGGCAGTGGTTCCAGTCGATCGTCGATGATACCGACAGCCCGCGCAATGTTGCCAATCGCGCCCACATGATGCTTGATCTCATCACCGCATCCGGCAAGGCGCCCGCCGCGCAGGGCTGAGTTTTAAGGAAAAAGAATGAGTTTCACGGTCGCGATCGTCGGTCGTCCGAATGTCGGCAAGTCGACCCTTTTTAACCGCCTGGTGGGTAAGAAGCTGGCGCTCGTCGATGACACGCCGGGTGTGACCCGCGACCGCCGTCCGGGTGATGCGCGGCTGATGGGCCTGACCTTCACCATTATCGACACGGCCGGTCTGGAAGAGGCCGACGCGGAAAGCCTGCAGGGCCGGATGCGCGCCCAGACGGAAGCGGCGATCGACGAGGCGGATCTTTCGCTTTTCATCGTCGACGCTAAGAGCGGATTGACGCCCGTCGATACCGATCTTGCCGAAATGCTGCGCCGGCGCGGCAAGCCGGTGGTTCTCGTCGCCAACAAATCCGAGGCGCGCGGCTCCGACAGCGGCTTCTACGACGCCTACACGCTCGGGCTTGGCGAGCCGACGCCGATTTCGGCCGAACACGGCGAGGGCATGCTCGATCTGCGTGATGCGATCGTCGAGGCTATCGGCAAGGACCGGGCTTATCCGGCGAAGGAGGAGGTCGCCGTCACCAACGTCGACATTCCTCAGTCTGAAGGCGAGGGCAGCGATGAGGACGAAGAGCCTGCCTATGACGACACCAAGCCTTTGCGCGTGGCGATCGTCGGGCGGCCGAATGCCGGCAAGTCGACGCTGATCAACCGTTTCCTCGGTGAGGACCGGCTTTTGACCGGGCCGGAGGCGGGCATCACTCGCGATTCCATCTCGGTCGAATGGGATTGGCGCGGCCGCACCATCAAGATGTTCGATACGGCAGGCATGCGACGCAAGGCCAGGGTGATCGAGAAGCTGGAAAAGCTCTCTGTCGCCGACGCGTTGCGCGCCATCCGTTTCGCTGAGACAGTGGTGATCGTCTTCGATGCGACGATCCCCTTCGAGAAGCAGGACCTGCAGATCGTCGACCTGGTGCTGCGCGAGGGCCGCGCGGCCGTTCTCGCTTTCAACAAGTGGGATATGATCGAGGACCGGCAGGCGGTGCTTGCGGACCTTCGCGAAAAGACCGATCGGCTGCTGCCGCAGGCACGGGGCATCCGCGCGGTGCCGATCTCCGGCCAGACCGGCTGGGGCCTCGACAAGCTGATGCAGTCGATCATCGACACCGACATGATCTGGAACAAGCGCATTTCGACGGCGAAGCTCAATCGCTGGCTGGAAACGCAACAGATCCAGCATCCGCCACCGGCCGTTTCCGGCCGCCGCATCAAGCTGAAGTACATGACGCAGGTCAAGGCTCGCCCGCCGGCCTTCATGATTTCCTGCACGCGCTCCGACGCGCTGCCGGAATCCTATACGCGTTATCTGATTAACGGGCTGCGTGCCGATTTCGACATGCCGAGCGTGCCGATCCGTATTCATTTCCGTTCGGCTGAGAATCCGTTTGAAGGCAAGAAGAGGCGGACGTAGGGGTTCTTGGGGCGCCAGTTGGCGTTTGTGGAATATCCGTTCGCGTCGTGCCTGGGGTTACCCCTGCCGGGCATCTCCCCCACAGGTGGGGAGATCGGCTGGGCGGACCCGCTCGCTCCAGCATCAATTGTTTGGGGAGATGCTATCCGCGAGTCGATCTCCCCCCTTGTGGGGGAGATGCCCGGCAGGGCAGAGGGGGTAACCCCAGGTACGACCTATCTCGATCGTCTTGAACCTAAGCCACGCTCTTATTCAGCGCCTCGCGTAGCGCCACGATCTCAGCCTGTAGCCGAGTAAGATCCGCCGCATCGCGACCGCTGGCCTCGGCGATGCAGCCCGGTATGCCAGTCGCTTTTTCCTTCAGCCGCTTGCCTTCTTCGCTGAGGCGGATGACGACGACGCGCTCGTCCTCGCGGCTGCGTTCGCGCCTGATATAGCCGGCGCTTTCCAGGCGTTTGAGCAGAGGGGTCAGCGTGCTCGATTCCAGGAAGAGCTTTTCGCCGAGGCCGCCGACGGTCTGGCCGTCCTGTCCCCACAGCGCGACCATGGCCAGATATTGCGGATAGGTGAGGCCGAGTGCGTCGAGAAGCGGCTTGTAAACGCGGTTCAGCGCATGGCTTGCCGTATAGACGGCGAAGCAGATGAAATCGTCGAGCTTCAGCTGATCCTGCATGGTCATCTCCAGAACTGAGCGAGTTTATATCGTGCGATAAATAATCGCAAGCGTCTTTTTGGCATGGCAGATATGCGGATATGTAGATTGTGCAATAAATAGTCGTGCGCGATACAAAAGCCGTGTTTACGCCGAACACGGAACCGAGAGGACAAGACAATGTCGACCATCAAGACCGCAGTTTCCGCAGCAGCACTCCTGGCAGCCTCCGCCGCCGGCGCGCTTGCTGATCCGGTACTCGAGCCGACAACGCAGAAGTTCATCGATGGCCTTGCCGGCGGCAAGCCGATCTATACGCTATCGCCGACCGATGCCCGCAATGTTCTGGCCGGCGCGCAGAAGGGCGATGTGAAGAAGCCTGCGGCGCAGGAAGAGGATAAGGTCATCAAAACAGGCCCGACCGGCAGCATCAAGCTGCGTATCGTCCGCCCGGAACAGGCCAATGGCACGCTGCCGGTCATCCTCTATTTCCATGGCGGCGGCTGGGTGCTCGGCGATGCGGATACGCATGACCGGCTGGTGCGCGAGATCGCCAACGGCGCCAATGCCGCCGTCGTCTTCGTCGATTACGAACGCTCGCCGGAGGCCCGTTATCCCGTTGCCATCGAGCAGGCCTATGCCGCAACCAAATATGTCGCCGAGCATTCCAAGGAGCTCAACGTCGATGCCGGCAGGCTCGCGGTCGCAGGCGACAGCGTCGGTGGCAACATGGCGGCGGTGGTGACGCTGCTTGCCAAGGAGCGCGGCGGTCCCGCCATCGACCAGCAAGTGCTGTTCTACCCGGTCACGGACGCCAATTTCGACAACGGTTCCTATAACCAGTTCGCCAATGGCCCGTGGCTGACCAAGGAAGCGATGAAGTGGTTCTGGAACGCCTACCTGCCCGACGAAGCCAAGCGCAAGGAGCCGACGGCTTCGCCGCTGCAAGCCTCGTTGGAGCAGTTGAACGGCCTGCCGCCGGCGCTGGTCATCGTCGACGAGAACGACGTGCTGCGCGACGAGGGCGAGGCCTATGCCCGCAAACTCAGCCAGGCTGGCGTCCGAGTCACGTCAATGCGTTACAACGGCACGATCCACGATTTCGTGCTCTTGAACGCCATTGCCGAAACGCCTGCTGCACGCAGCGCGATTGCGGTTGCGAACGACACGCTTCGCAACGCTTTGCACAAGTAGGACGGATTAGTCCGCGGAGGGGAGAGGCCCGGCGGTTTCGCCGGGCTTTCTGCTTCTTGGAAGTGACTTGGCAAATTGCCAAGCCTTCTTCCATTTCGGCGTGATGACGCCGTTGGCAGCGCGGATGTTGTTGATGAACTGCAGCGTCGCCGCTTCCCAGGAATATTGCATGGCAAGCTCGCGCGCCTTGCCGCGCGAGGCGGAAAGCGCGGCAAGGCAAGCGGCCTGAAGGTCCTGGTCCAGCGCGCCGACGTCGCTGTCTTCGCCGATGATATCGAGCGGGCCGGTGACCGGATAGGCTGCGACCGGCACGCCCGATGCCAGCGCTTCGAGGATGGTGTTGCCGAAAGTGTCGGTGAGCGAGGGAAAGACAAAGACATCGGCCTGGGCATAGGCGTTCGCCAGATTCTCGCCGAATTTCACGCCGGTAAAGTGCACCTCGGGATACCGCTGCTCCAGCTCGGCGCGTGCCGGGCCTTCGCCCACCACAACCTTCGAACCCGGCAGGTCGAGATCAAGAAAGGCCGGCAGGTTCTTTTCCAGGGCCACGCGGCCGACCGTCATGAAGATCGGGCGAGGAAGGCCGAATGGCTTCTCTTCAAGAGGCATCGGATGGAATTGCGTGGCGTCAATGCCCCGGGTCCAGGGCATGAGGTTCTTGATGCCGCGTGCAGCAAGCTCGCGAGCAAGGCTCGGCGTCGCGACCATGCACCCAGCGCCGCCATTATGGAACCAGCGTACGAAGGCATAAAGCCAGCTCTGCGGTATCGGCAAGCGGGCGGAAACATATTCGGGAAAGCGCGTGTGATAGCTGGTGGAGAAGGGCATGCCCTTACGCAGGCACCAGCGGCGAGCGGTCAGCCCCAGCGGGCCTTCGGTGGCGATATGCACATAGGAAGGATTGTGTTTTTCGATCTCGCGGGCGATGCGGCGGTAATTGGCGATCGACAGGCGGATTTCGGGATAGGTCGGGCAGGGGATGCTGTTGAAGCGCTCCGGCGTGACCATCGAAACCGCAACGCCCATCGTCGCCAATTCGCGGTTGGTGTTCTCGATCGAGCGCACGACGCCGTTGACCTGCGGATGCCAGGCATCGGTGACGATCACCAGACGTTCGGGCAGGTTGCCGGCGGCTGTAGCATTGGCCCAGCTCTCGCCATGATGAGTGTTTGCTGGACGTTGCAGCATGTCACAATTTCCATCCGCGTTGCCTCGATATGCAACGCTTAGCCCCAAAGCGGGGTTCCGGAACGGCGATTCCCGCCTGCCTATTTTGAGGCATGATCATGATGGAAATATTACAGCCGCATGCCAGCGGTTGCAGGGCTTTCAGCCGCCGGATTCCCGCGATTATGTCAGCGGTCGATCGCGGCTTTCGTGCGGAACGAACGACGGCGCCGGTCGTGGACCGGCGCCGTTTGGAAGGTTAAGCGGCGGCGGAAGCCGAGCTTGCAGTCGGAACTTCCGAAATCGTCTTCAGAACCTGCGAAGCGATCTGGTAGGGGCAGCCCTGAGAGTTCGGACGGCGGTCTTCCAGATAGCCCTTGTAATCGTTCTTGACGAAGGAGTGCGGGACGCGGATCGAAGCGCCACGGTCGGCAACGCCGTAGGAGAACTTGTTCCACGGTGCCGTTTCGTGCTTGCCGGTCAGGCGCTTGTCGTTGTCGGGACCGTAGACTTCAATGTGGTCCATCAGGTTCGTTTCGAACTGCGCCATCAGCGCTTCGAAATAGGCCTTGCCGCCGACTTCGCGCATGAACTTGGTCGAGAAGTTGCAATGCATGCCCGAACCGTTCCAGTCGGTGTCGCCGAGCGGCTTGCAGTGATACTCGATGTCGATGCCGTACTTTTCGGTCAGGCGCTGCAGCAGGTAGCGAGCCATCCAGATCTGGTCGGCGGCTTTCTTGGAGCCCTTGCCGAAAATCTGGAATTCCCACTGGCCCTTGGCCACTTCGGCATTGATGCCTTCGTGGTTGATGCCGGCAGCGAGGCAGAGGTCGAGATGTTCTTCGACGATTTCACGGGCGACGTCGCCGACGTTCGAATAGCCGACGCCGGTGTAATATGGACCCTGCGGAGCCGGGTAGCCCTGCTCGGGGAAGCCAAGCGGACGGCCGTTCTGGTAGAAGAAGTATTCCTGCTCGAAACCGAACCAGGCATCTTCATCGTCGAGAATGGTTGCGCGAGCGTTGCTCGAGTGCGGCGTGACGCCATCGGGCATCATGACTTCGCACATGACGAGCGCGCCGTTGGTGCGGGCCGGGTCGGGATAGATGGCGACGGGCTTCAGCACGCAATCGGAACTGCGGCCTTCGGCCTGCATGGTCGACGAACCGTCGAAGCCCCAGAGCGGAAGCTGTTCCAGCGTCGGGAATACGTCGAATTCCTTGATCTGCGTCTTGCCACGCAGGTTCGGTACCGGAGTGTACCCATCGAGCCAAATATACTCGAGCTTATATTTTGTCATCGTGACTCTCTCAATGCGACAAAGGTGAGCAAATCCGGAAGCGATTTCGGCGCGTAAAGCGCATCCGACCGCCAGGGGATGACACTTTAAAAGCACGTAGCGTGCCAGTTTGGCTGAGGGAGAAGAAAAAATCGCAAATCGGCAGGCCAACATGCGTTTTCTTTTGCCGAAACCACCCCGTTTTGACGGGGGAAGGCCGTATCATCAGCAGGAAACCGAGTTTTTCGCTGCGGAACCGGATGAAAATTTCGGCGTTAGCTTGGGAGTGATGAAGTGTTGAACAAATAGGCGGACGCTCTCGGCGCAGACAGCATATCGATCAATCATAATATATCGATGCATATAATTTGTGCAATTTGCATAAACTATGGGCACCGTGTTATGGTCGTAGCCTTGAATGTTGATGCGCCGAACTGAATGGAGGCGATCTCATGCCCACCGGTTTCCACCGTGAATCTGCAACGATCTACCAGTTTCCCGTTAAGCCGACGCGGACCGCCAATCGGTTCGAACGCGCCCGGCTGATGGAACGCGAGGCAGCCGACGTCTGCGACGCAGCGCTTGACAGCTGCTGGTATCATGACGAGGCGGTTCGCGAGTCCGATCGGCCGACGAAGTCCTGATTTTTTATCCCCGCAACCCGGGGCAAAAACTTCAACAGGCGAGCGCGCTTGCGCGTGCGGGTCAGCCGCCCTTCAATCCAAGCTTGTCCTTTGCCACCAGCGCGCCGTGTTCACTGACGACGTGGGCTGCAACGCCTGCGGCGAAGCCGGCTGCTGCGGTTGCGTCCTCTGTTTCAAGATAGTGTGCGAGGAAGGCGCCGTTAAAACTGTCGCCCGCGCTGGTGGTATCGACCACCTTCTCCACCTTTTCGGCCGGAACGAAGCTCTCTTCGCCGGCAAAGTTCAATCTCACCCCATCCGCGCCGTTCTTGACGACGACGTCGGCGGCGCCGAGTCCGTGATAGCGGTGGATCGTCGCCTCGATGGAATCATCACCGAAATGGGCGGCCTCGTCGTCGAAGCTCGGCATCACGAGCACGGACGAGCGAGCGCCCTCGCTGATCGTCGTGTGCATGATGTCATAGCTCGACCACAGGCGGGGGCGGATGTTCGGGTCGAACACCACCAGCTTGCCGGCGGCCTTGGCGCGGCGGATTTCGGCGAGCAGCGTCGTGGCATCCTCCGGCGGCAGGATGGCAAGGGTGATGCCGGAGAAATAGACGACATCAGCGCTTTCCACCGCCTCACGCAGGCGATCCGGGTCGGCCGCGAGGCTGCGGGCAGCCGAATTATCGCGCCAGTAGCTGAAGGAGCGCTCGCCGTTTATCAGGTTGATCATGTAAAGGCCGGGCGTCTTGCCCTTGATGCGGTGAATAAGGCTGGTGCCGATGCCTGCCTTGTCGATGAAGGCCACCATCTCATCCGACATGGCGTCCTCGCCGAGGGCGGTGAAATAATCGACCGACCAGTCGGCGGCAAGGCAGGCGCGGGCATACCAAGCGGTGTTGAACGTATCGCCGGCGAAACCTTTGCGCAGCAGGCCGTCACCTGCCTGCGAGAGTTCCACCATGCATTCACCGATCGATAGAAACCGTCTGCTCACCTTGCCCTCCCGGCATTGCTCTTCATCGCTGATACGCGGAGCCAGCCAGAGTGACAAGCGCTGATATCATTGGCGCCGATATCGCGGGAGGTAAAAGCCCGCCCTCGAGACGCGGCGAAGGCGGGCGCTGCGAGGGCTGCCTATTCGTGGATGGTGTAGCTGCCCATCTGGCAAAGATCCTGCGTATCTTCGGTGGTTTCGAGGTTTGATCCTTCCTCGAACTCGAAGCGCATATCGTATTTGCAGACGGTGCGGCCATCGGCGATGGTGATGTCCATGCTTTCGCCCGGATTGAGAACTTCATCGCCGAAGACGTCCTCTTCCCAGTTGTCGACGCCGGTTGGAGCGCTGTAGAAGCGCGCCAGGACGGAGTTCGTGCCGTTGGTCAGCTTGAACTTCAGATCTTCGGCATGCGACGAAGCGGCGGAGGCAGCGATAATCGCGGCCGCAACCGCGATCAATCCTGATAGTTTCGATCTCATATATGCGTTCCCCAGCCCTTGATTGGGCGGGAAAGAAATAGCACGTGCGCGGATAAATCTTTCTTATCGGGGATTTTAGAACCCAAAATAAGTCCGCTTTTCCAAGCGCTTCATCCTGAAGTTGCGTGGCCGCTCATGGCCTGTCCATATGATAACAGGCGGCCTTCTGACCGGGGCGGACTTCCTCGGTCGGCGGCATTTCGGTGCGACAGATATCGGTCGCCTTCCAGCAGCGCGGCGAGAAGACGCAGCCTTTCGGCGGGTTGAGCGGCGAGGGCGGATCGCCCTGCAGGCGGATGCGGGTGCGCAGCCGCGCGAGCTTCGGATCCGGGATCGGTGCTGCGGAAAACAGCGCCTGCGTATAGGGGTGAGCCGGATGATCGAAGACGGTGGCGCAGTCGCCGGCTTCCACCACCCTGCCGAGATAGAGCACCAGAACATCGTCGGAGATCAGCCGCACGACGGAAAGATCGTGGCTGATGAAGATCAGCGTCAGGCCGAATTCCTTGCGCAGCTTGCGCAGAAGCGTGATGACCTGGCCCTGGATCGAAACGTCGAGAGCCGAAACCGGCTCATCGCAGATGATGAGCTTCGGTTTGGTGATGACGGCGCGGGCAATGCCGATGCGTTGCGCCTGGCCGCCGGAAAATTCGTGCGGATAACGGTTGATCATCTCCGGCACCAGGCCGACGGCGGTCATGATCTCGCGGACGCGTTCGGTGCGCCCGGCCTTCGAAAGTTTCGGCTCGAAGACGGTGAGCGGCTCGGCGATGATGTCGCCGACCGTCATGCGCGGGTCGAGCGAGGCGATCGGATCCTGGAAGATGATCTGCATGTCGCGGCGGGCGGCGCGCATTTCCTCTTCAGACAGGTCGAGAAGGTTGCGGCCCTGCCAGAGGATGCGGCCCTTCTGCGATTTCAGCAGCCGCAGGATGGAGCGGCCGAGCGTGGACTTGCCGCAGCCGGATTCGCCGACAATGCCGAGTGTGCGGCCTTCTGCGAGGTCGAAGCTGACATTGTTGACGGCGGTGAGGAAAATCGGCGGTTTGAACAGGCCCTTCGCCGGCAGTTCGAACTGGGTCGTCAGGTTCTCGACCCGCAGAAGCGATCGTTCAGCCATGGCTCAGCAACTCCTCACGACGCGGGAAGGGATGGTAGCAGGCGGCGCAGTGGCGCGGCGCCAGTGTTTCGAGTGACGGCGGACGGTCGATGCAATCGTCCTGGACCTGGGAACAGCGCGGCGAGAAATTGCAGCCCTTCGGCAGGTGCTGCAGGTTCGGCGGGCGCCCGGGGATGACGACGAGATCGTCGACATCCTGGTCCGGCCGCGGGATCGAGGCATGAAGCGCCGCCGTATAGGGATGGGCCGGGTTGTCGAAGAGTTCGTCGACGGGCGCTTCCTCGACGATGCGGCCGGCATACATAACGGCGACGCGGTCGGCGAGGCCGGCGACGACGCCGAGATCGTGGGTGATCATGATGAGTGCCGTGTTCATCTCCGCCGTCAGATCGTTGAACAGATCGAGGATCTGTGCCTGGATGGTGACGTCGAGCGCCGTCGTCGGTTCGTCGGCGATCAGCAGCTTCGGTTTGGTAAGCAGCGCCATGGCAATGACGATACGCTGGCGCATGCCGCCGGAAAGCTCATGGGGATAGAGATGGAAGCGCCGCGTCGGGTCGGGGATGCCGACGCGTTTCAGCATGTCGAGGGCCGCCTCGGATGCAGCTCGCGCCGTCAGGCCGCGGTGGACCTCGAGCTGTTCCGTCAGCTGCCGGGAGATCTTCAGCGACGGGTTCAAGGCGGTCATAGGGTCCTGGAAAACCATCGCCATGTCCTTGCCGCGGATCTGGTCGAGCGCGCGCGGCTTCAGCGACAGTACGTCCTTGCCTTCGAGCAAGGCCTGGCCCGTCGTCCTGCCGTTCTTGGCGAGCAGGCCCATGATGCCGAGGAAGGTCTGGCTCTTGCCGGAGCCGGATTCGCCGACGATGGCGATGCGTTCGCCGCGCCGGACGGTGAGATTGATGTTCGAGACCGCCTTCACCTCGCCGTCAGGTGTTTTGAAGGTGATCGAATAGTCCTTGAGTTCAAGGAGTATTTCTTTCTGCGTTTCATGGGGCATTCTAGCGATCCTTCGGGTCGAACGCATCGCGCAGGCCGTCGCCGATGAAGAGCAGACTGAGCAGTAGCGCCACGAGGAAGCTTGCCGGGAAGATCAGCAGCCACGGCATGCTTTCCATGGCATCGCTCCCCTCGGCGATCAGCGTGCCGAGCGAGGTCAGCGGTTCCTGGACGCCGAAGCCGAGATAGGAAAGAAAGCTTTCGGTGGCGATGATCTCGGGCACGGTCAGTGCTGCGAAGATCACTACGGGTCCGACGAGGTTCGGAATGATGTGCTTGAGGATGATCTTGAGCGGTCTCTGCCCGGAGGCACGGGCCGCCTCGATGAATTCCCGGTGCTTGATCGACAGCGTCTGGCCACGCACGATGCGGGCCATGGTCAGCCATTCCAGCGCGCCGATCGCGGCGAAAAGCAGATAGACGTTGCGGCCGAAAATTACCATCAGCAGGATGACGAAGAGGATGTAGGGGAACGCGTACATGATGTCGACGAAGCGCATCATGATCGCGTCCAGCCTGCCGCCAATATAGCCCGAAATCGCACCGTAAAGTACGCCGATGACGACCGAGACGACGGTCGCCGTCAGCGCCACAGCAAGGGAGATGCGGGTGCCGTAAAGCACGCGAGCGAGAAGGTCGCGGCCGTTCGGGTCGGTGCCGAAATAATGGCCGGTCTCAATCGAGGGCGGGATGCGGAAGGCGGCCCAATCAGGATCCTCGTAGTTGAAAGGAATGAACCAGGGGCCGAGGAAGGCGGCGAGGATCAACAGCGCCAGGACCACGATCGATAGGACGGCCGCCTTGTTGCGCCCGAGACGGCGCAGTGCATCCTTAGTGAGCGAACGGCCTTCGGGTGCCAGGCCCTCCGCTTCCAGAAGCTCCTGGGCGAGCAGCTCGCGTTTTGCGGGGTTGAGGATCATCGGTTTCTCACTTTCGGGTCGAGCCAGGCATAGGCGATATCGACCAGAAGGTTCAGGAATACGATCAGCACCATGTAGAAAATGACCGTGCCGAGAACCATGCCGTAATCGCGGTTCAGCGCTGCGTTGACGAAGTAGCGGCCGATGCCGGGCAATCCGAAGATGCTTTCGACAACGAGCGAACCAGTGAGAAGATAGCTTGCCGCCGGCCCGAGATAGGAGACGACAGGCATCAACGCCGGTTTCAGCGCATGACGCATTACCGTCAGCCGCGGGCCGATGCCCTTGGCCTTGGCTGTTCGGATGAAGTTCTGGTTCATCACCTCGATCATCGAGCCACGGGTGATGCGCGAGATGCGGCCTGCATGCGGCAGAGCCAGAACGACGATCGGCAGGACCAGGTATTTGATCGAGCCGTCACCCCAGCCGCCGACCGGAAACCAGGCGAGATGGATGCCGAAGATAAGCTGCAGGATCGGCGCGATCAGGAAGTTCGGCAGCACGACGCCGACCAGGATGAGAGCACCGAGAATGTAATCCGGCGTCTTGTTCTGGTAGAGCGCCCCAAGACAGCCAACGGCGACGCCGATGATGATGGCGAGCACGAAGGCGGCCGTGCCGATGGTGAAGGTGTAGGGCAGACCGATCATGATCTGCTGTGCGACGGTAAAATCCTCGCTGGCGAAGGAGGGGCCGAGATCGCCCCGGAGCAGGTCACCGACATAGATCAGGTACTGCTGAATCAACGGCTTGTCGAGATTGTAGTGGATCGCGAGGTTCTTCAGGATCACCGGCGGCAATGGCCTTTCGCCATCGAACGGGCCGCCGGGGGCAAGGCGCAAAACGAAAAAGCAGGCTGTGACGGCGATCCACAGAACGGGGATCGTCGAAAGCAATCGACGGAGGGCGTATTTGATCATGGTCGTGGGCCGGTCCTTCCAGCAGTGCGCGAGAAGGACCGTTTTCCCTTACTCTTTCATCGACAGCCAACGGGTGCGGTGGATGTCCTGGATGTTGTCGACGAAGCCTTCGATCTTCGGAGAAACGACGTTCTTCGAAACGTAGTAGTAGATCGGCAGGGCGGCGGAATCATCCAGCGCCAGCTGCTCGGCCTTCTTGAAGATTTCGGCGCGCTTTTTCAGATCCGTCTCGGCGTTGCCGTCCTTGATCAACTTGTCGTACTCGGGATTGGACCAGCGGCCGTAGTTCATCTGGACGCCTGTGACCAGGAGATTCAGGAAATTGTCCGGATCGTTGTAATCGGCGAGCCAGCCAGCGCGGCCGATCTGCACCTCGCCGCGCTGCAACTGGTCATAGTGCACCTTGGTCTCGGCATTGACGAGTTCGACATTGACGCCGAGCGGCTTCCACATCGAGGCGATCGCAACGGCGATGCGTTTGTGGTTGTCGTTGGTGTTGTATTTGAGCTCGGCAGTCAACGGATGATCCGGGCCGAAACCGGCTTCCTTCAGCAGCTTCTTGGCTTCTTCGACCTTGTCCTTATAAGGAAGGTCCTTCCAGGAGACGTAGGCCGGTTCGCCGTAGTTTGCGGTACCCGGCGGAACCCAGGAATAGGCCGGCAGTTCGCCGGTGCCGAGAATCTGCGGGCCGATGACTTCGCGGTTGATCGCCATGGAGAGAGCCTGGCGCACGCGCTTGTCGGCGAAGGGCGGCTTGGTCGAATTGATTACGTAGTAGTAGAGGCCGGAGAAGGGCGCCACATGCGCCTGGCCAGGCAGGTTCTTTTTCATCCACTCGTACTGGTCGGTCGGGAAGTCGGTGAGGATATCGAATTCGCCGGCGCGGTAGCGTTTCAGCGCGGCTTCCTGGTCTTCGAGCACGAAGAACTTCGCGCCGTCGATCTTCAGGTCCTTGGCGCCGTACCACTGGTCGTTCTTGACCGTGGTGACATGCGAGCCCGGAACCCATTCGACCGGCTTATACGGACCGTTAGTAACGATGTTGCCGATCTTGACCCAATCCTGCCCCTTCGCCTCGACGACGTGCTTGGGCAGCGGATAGGCGGTGTAATGCATCAGGGCATTGAGGAAATAGGGGGTCGGATTTTCAAGGGTGATTTCGAGTGTCTTGTCATCGATCGCCTTGACGCCGAGCTCGTTGAGATCGGTGATCTCACCCTTGTTGATCTTTTCGGCATTCTTGATGGTGAACTGCAGATAGGCATAATCGGCGGCGTTCTTCGGGTCGACGAGGCGCTGGAAGGCGAAGACGAAGTCTCCCGCCGTTACCGGCTGGCCATCGGACCACTTGATGCCGTCGCGAAGTTTGAAGGTGTAAACCTTGCCATCAGGCGAAACCGTCCAGCTTTCTGCCTGGCCGGGGACCGGATTATCCTTGGCGTCCTCGGTGACCAGACCTTCGAAGATGTCGCCGGCGATACGATTTTCCCAGTCTCCGGAAAGCTTCTGCGGATCGAGCGACTGCGGGTCGCCACCATTGTGAATATTCAGTGTGGCGGCATGCGCCGAAAACGCCAGCAATGTGCCAAGCATTGCAGAGGCGAGAAATTTTTTCGTGAACTGGTTCATGGTGGGTCCACCTTTCTAGGCTTTGCGCCTTTATTAGACATCTGTTCCCGACGTTTGACCTCTTACGTGCAGGTCAGCGCGCACCTTATCGCAAAGGAATCGCGTTGCAACCCCAAATCCGGACGCTGGAAACGGGTTGTGGATAAGCCTATATGCGTCTCCTCCTTGTCGGATCGCGACGACGCGTCGCTGCCCTCCTAACCGCCTCCATTAAGGCCCCACCCTGGTTGTCTTTTGCCCCGTCCGCTTTAGTGTGGCGGCGCAGACGAGGCAGGAGATTTAGTCGATGGCATTGCAAGCAGGCGGGAATGCGGACTGGTGGCGCGGCGCGGTGATCTATCAGGTATACCCGCGCTCGTTTCAGGACACCAACAGCGACGGGCTCGGCGACCTCAAGGGGATCACCCGCCGGCTGCCGCATATTGCCAGCCTCGGCGTCGACGCGATCTGGCTTTCGCCCTTCTTCAAGTCGCCGATGGCCGACATGGGTTATGACGTTTCCGATTATTGCGATGTCGACCCGATCTTTGGGACGCTCGCCGATTTCGACGAGATGATGGCCGAGGCGCACGGGCTCGGCATCAAGGTCGTCATCGATCAGGTAATCTCGCACACGTCCGACCGGCATCCGTGGTTCGTCGAGAGCCGGACAAGCCGGACCAATCCCAGGGCGGACTGGTATGTCTGGGCCGACCCGAAGCCGGATGGCACGGCGCCGAATAACTGGCTGTCGATCTTCGGCGGGCCGGGCTGGGAGTGGGACGGCGTGCGCCGGCAATATTACCAGCACAATTTTCTGACCTCGCAGCCGGACCTGAATTTCCACAGCAAGTCCGTGCAGGATGCGGTGCTGGAGACGGTGAAGTTCTGGCTCGACCGCGGCGTCGACGGCTTCCGGCTGGATACCGTCAACTATTATTTCTGCGACAAGCAGCTCAGAAGCAATCCGCCGCATGAGCCTGATGAGGATGATGCCGGCCTCGATGCGCCCGACAGCAATCCCTATGGCATGCAAAACCACCTCTACGACAAGACGCAACCGGAAAACGTCGATTTCCTCAAACGCTTCCGGTTGCTGCTTGACCAATACGAGGATCGTACGACCGTCGGCGAAGTCGGCGACGGCGGGCGTTCGCTGAAGACGGTGGCCGCCTATACCAGCGGCGGCGATAAGCTGCATATGTGCTACACATTCGACCTCTTAGGACCGGATTTCACCGCCGAGCATATTCGCGGCTGCGTCGAGGCTTTCCAGAAGTCGGTGACCGACGGCTGGGTCTGCTGGGCTTTTTCAAACCACGACGTCATGCGCCATGTCAGCCGTTTCGCGCTGACGGCCGATGAGCGGCCCACCATCGCCAAGCTGGCGATCTCGGTGCTTGCGGCGTTGCGTGGTTCGATCTGCCTCTACCAGGGCGAGGAGCTCGGCCTGCCGGAGGCAGAGCTCGCCTTCGAGGATCTGCGCGATCCCTACGGCATCCGCTTCTGGCCGGCCTTCAAAGGCCGCGACGGATGCCGCACACCCATGCCTTGGGAAGCAGGCAAGGCGCATGCGGGCTTCACGTCTGCAGAAAAGAGCTGGTTGCCGGTGCCTTACGAGCAGGCGGCACTTTCCGTGGATACGCAGGAGGGGATCGACAGCTCGGTGCTGCATCATTACCGCAAGACGCTCGCATTCCGAAAAAAACACCCGGCGCTGATCGACGGCGAGATGACCTTCATCGGCACCAACCAGGATCTGCTCGTCTTCACCCGCGAAAAGGACGGGGAAAAACTGCTCTTCGTTTTCAACCTGACGCGCAAGCCGGCGGAATTCCGCCTGCCTGAGGGCTTGGTGCTGGGCGAACCGCTTGAGATGCCGGGCTTTGAACCGGTGTCGGCTTCGGGGCTGGCGAAGCTTGCGGCGCTGGACGGGTTCTGTGCGCGGGTCTGATGTCCACGCTATCGCCGCGCAGGAGATCGGGCTTGAACTGACGACGAGGCATCACGCGGTTTGAGATTTGGATATCCGCTCTCACGAAATCTCGTATGCCATATCAGTTGTATCACCCGATCAGTGCGAACTTGTCCACATCAACCATGCCGCGGTCGGATATTTTCAGGTGCGGGATGACCGGCAGCGGCAGGAAGGCGAGTTGGAGGAAGGGTTCCTCCAACGTGGCGCCGAGAGCGAAGGCGGCCTTGCGCAGATGGTGCAGCGTATCGCGGACCGTTTCATAGGGCTCGAGGCTCATCAGGCCGGCGATGGGCAGGGCGATTTCGCCGGTAACCTTGCCATCTTCGACAACGACGAAGCCGCCCTTGATCTCGCCGAGGCGGTTTGCGGCATGCGCCATGTCTTCCTCGCTGACGCCGACGACGCAGATATTGTGGCTGTCATGGCCGACGGTGGAGGCGATCGCGCCTTTCTTCAGGCCAAAGCCCTGGACGAAGCCGTTGGCGTGGTTGCCGTTCTTGCCATGGCGCTCGATGACGGCGACCTTGATGATGTCGTTGGCAAGGTCGACCGCCGTCTCGTTGCCCCTGACGGGCAGGCGGTAGCGGCGATGCTCGGTGATGATCTTGCCCGGCATGACGCCGATAACTGGCGTTTCGCCCTCGGCGACCGGCACGCCGAAATGGGCGGCGTTGACGGGCCGGGCCTTGACGCTGTCGAGGCCGATCGGTGCAACCGGTCTGCGTGAGGAAAAGAGCGCATCGGTGACGCGGCGGCCGGCGGAAAAGACCATGTCGGCACGGCAATCTTCCAGGCTCTCGAGTACCACCAGGTCGGCGCGCCAGCCCGGCGCGACCAGGCCCCGGTCCCTGAGGCCGAAGGCGCGGGCGGCCGAGATCGAGGCGGCGCGGTAGATCGCCAAGGGCTCGACGCCGCTTGCGATCGCCGTGCGGATCATGTGATCGAGATGGCCCTGTTCGGCGATATCGAGCGGATTGCGATCGTCGGTGCAGAGCGCCAGGAAGGGTGAAAGCCGCTCGGTGATAATGGGCATCAGCGCGGCAAGATCCTTGGATACCGAGCCCTCGCGCACGAGGATATGCATGCCTTTGCGGATCTTTTCCAGCGCCTCGGTGGCGGTCGTGCATTCATGCTCGGTGCGGATGCCAGCCGAGAGGTAACCGTTGAGGTCGTTGCCGGTCAGCAGCGGCGCGTGACCGTCGATGTGGCCGCCCTGGAAGGCGTCGAGCTTGGCCATGCAGACGGGATCCTTGTGGATCACGCCGGGGAAATTCATGAATTCGGCAAGGCCGATGACCTTCGGATGGTGGCGGAAGGGCAGGAGGCGCTCGATCGGCAGATCGGCGCCGGAGGTTTCGAGATGGGTTGCCGGAACGCAGGAGGAGAGCTGGACGCGGATGTCCATGATCGTCTCGAGCGCGGATTGGAGAAAGAACTCGATGCCGGCTGCGCCGAGCACATTGGCGATTTCGTGCGGATCGCAGATCGCGGTGGTGACGCCGTAGGGCAGAACGCAGCGGTCGAATTCATGCGGTGTGACGAGCGAAGATTCGATGTGCAGATGCGTGTCGATGAAGCCGGGAACGACTGTTTTTCCCGATATGTCGATCTCGGTTTCACCCTGATAATTGCCCGAAGTGCCGACGATGCGATCGCCGCCGATGGCGATGTCCGACTGGACGAGTTCGCCGGTGACGAGATCGAAGAAGTGCCCACCCTTCAGCACGATATCGGCCGGCATGCGGCCGACGCCCTGGTCGATGAAACGCTCAAGTCTGCTGGTCATGGCATTGCTCACATTGCAACCGATTCCGAAGTTATAGCCGATCTGCGGCGACATGCGATGCCTGCAAACAAAACCGGGCGCCGTGGTGGCGCCCGGTCGCTGTCTCGATGTCGTGGCTTACTCGGCGGAAACGATCTTGCCGCCTTCCCACTTGTAGAGCGAGAAGCTTTGCGAGGTCAGGTCGCCGGTTTCGCCATAGGTGACCTTTCCGATAGCGGTCGGGATCTCCTTGCCGTCCTTCAGAGCGGCCGCGACGGCTGCACCATCCTCGGCGCTGCCGGCCTTCTCGATGCCGGCCTTCAGCACTTCGACAGCGGCATAGGCGTTGAGCGTGAAGGCTTCGGCCGGGATGTTCTTGGCAGCGAGCGCCTCGGCTGCGGCCTTGGAATCCGGGCTCTTCGTTGCGTCCGAGGCGTTGGTGAAGACCGTGCCGGCGGCGGCATCCGTGCCGATTGCCCAGAATTCGGTGTTGGAGAGGCCGTCGCCACCGATGATCGTGGCGTTGGCGGCGAGGTCATGCAGCTGGCGGGCGAGCAGGCCGCCTTCAGGGTGGTAACCGCCGAAATAGACGACGTCGGCTTTCTCCGACTTGATGCGGGTGGTGAGCGCGCTGAAGTCCTTGTCACCAGGGGTGATCGCGTCGTTGACGACTTCGGTGATGCCGCCGGCGTTCAGCGTCGCCTTGAAGGCGTCGGCGAGGCCTTTGCCGTAGGCGCCCTTGTCGTTGACGATGGCGACGCGCTTGTCCTTGAAATTCTTCAGCACGTATTTGGCGGCAACTTCGGCCTGCTGGTCGTCGCGCCCGCAGGTGCGCAGCACGTTGGTAAGACCGCGCTTGGTCAGGTCGGGGGCCGTCGCAGTCGGAGTGACCATCAGCACGCCGTTTTCAGCCAGCACGTCCGACACCGGAATGGCGACACCCGAGGTGACCGGGCCGACGACGAAGCGAATGCCGTCGGCGACGACCTTGTTGGCGGCGGAAACACCCTGCTTGGGTTCGCCGGCATCGTCGGCCAATTCGAGGATAACCTTCTGGCCGAGAATGCCGCCCTTCTTGTTGATCTCGTCGACGGCGGTCTGAGCGCCGTTCTTTACCTGGTCGCCATAGGCGGCGACGGGACCGGTCAGCGGCGCAATCAGGCCGATGGTGATATCGGCGTGAGCAAGCGGTGCAAAGGCGAGCGACGCAACGAGGGTCGCCGTCAATGTCTTGAGGGTCATAGTCTGTCTCCTTGGATGGGGTCATTGACCCGCGATGAGGTGCCACGCCGGCTTTCCGGATCGTTCAACAGCGCTAGGCTGTGCCAAGGACGATCGATTTCGGCGCGATCAATACGTCCTCCGGCCATATTTGGCTCGGATGGATGCAACGGCAAGATTTCTAAGAATTTTGGTGAGATTCCGCAAGATGATAACAAAATGAAACGAAAATCGAGGCAGCGCGGCACGGTTTCGTCGAAAATCGTTCGATCCGGCCCTGTCTTCCGCTTTTCGGAGGAGGCTCGGGGAGCCCATATAAGGGATGAGCGGATGTTCTCTCGTATCTGGAACTTCAATTTTGTTTGAGATTAACATTTGATTCTACCAATCAGAGTAGAATCATTGTTCGTGCATATATTGCTGCGATGCAAAAACGGTCGACGATAAACAGAGAGATATTTCAGGAACAGAGATCTGCATGCTCAAGCGTATCGAAGCCAGACAGGTGCGCACCGGAATGTTTGTCGAGGCGATCGAGGGTGTGTGGCAAGATCCTCTTCTGTCCAAGAGAAGATTTCTCCTGCGCCGTGAAATGGATGCCCTGACTCTTCGCAAGAGTGGCATTCCAGGCGTAGTCATCAATACCAGCAGGGGCGTCGATATTGATGGCCTGCCAACTGGCAATATCGAGATCGACACCAAGGCCGCACACGAGACGATTCAGAAATCCGTGCAGGTGCTGGAGAACGTTTTCGGTCGGTTGCAGCATGGCGATGGGATCAGCGTCGATCAGGTGGCGCCGGTGATTTCCTCGGTCTCCAAGTCGATCGATCAGAACCCGACCGTCTTCCTAAGCGTTACGCGCCTGAAATCCAGGGACGAGGTGACGTTCCTGCATTCCATTTCTGTGAGTGCGCTGATGATCCTTTTCAGCCGCCATCTCGGACTTGACGAGACAACCGTGCAGATGCTCGGCACAGCAGGATTGCTGCACGACGTCGGCAAGCTCGAAATTCCGCTCGAGGTGCTCAACAAGGAAGGACGCCTGGACGAAGAGGAGATCAAGATGATCCGCGACCATCCGGAAAAGGGACACGCAATCCTGTCGCGTCAGGAAGGCATGCCGGAGATCGTTCTCGACGTTTGTCTCAACCATCATGAGCGGATCGACGGCAAGGGTTATCCCCGCAAACTTTCCGAGACGCAGGTCAGCTTCCATGCGCGCCTTGCCGCGATTTGCGACGTCTATGACGCCGTCACCTCGGTGCGACCCTACAGGGCGCCATGGAGCGCCAGCCAGGCACTGAAATGGATGCTTGGTAACGAAGGGCATTTCGATCGCCGGCTTCTGAAGAAATTCGCCCTCTGCCTGTCGGTCGCCGCCGTGACCTGAGGTAGATCCATCAAAAAAGGCCTGCGTGGATTTGCGCCCGCCGCAGGCGATGATGCCGAAAGCTTGAGAACTTTCTCAGATATTGTTCTGCAGGATGGTCCGCAGCTTGCCGAAGAGTTCATCGATGTGGTGCTTCTCGATGATCAGCGGCGGAGAGAGTGCGATGATATCGCCGGTGGTGCGGATCAGCAGGCCGGTTTCATAGGCTTTCAGGAAAGCGGTGAAGGCCCGCTTGGTCGGCTCGCCAGCGATCGGATCGAGTTCGATCGCGCCGATCAGGCCGGTGCTCCTGATGTCGATGACATTGGGGCAGTCCTTCAGTGAATGCAGCGCGTCGGCCCAGTAATCGGAAAGCTCGGCGGCGCGTGTTAGCAGCCCCTCTTCCTTGTAGGTGTCGAGCGTGGCGAGGGCGGCGGCGGAGGCGATCGGGTTGCCGGAATAGGTGTAGCCGTGGAAGAACTCGATCATATGCTCCGGACCGTTCATGAAGGCATCATGGATTTCGGAGGTGACGAAGACGGCGCCCATCGGAATGACGCCATTGGTCAGTCCCTTGGCTGCGGTGATCATGTCGGGCTTGACGTCGTAATATTGCGCGGCGAAGGGCGCGCCGAGGCGGCCGAAGCCGGTGATGACCTCGTCGAAGATCAGAAGGATGCCGTGTTTGGTGCAGATCTCGCGCAGCTTCTGCAGGTAGCCCTTCGGCGGGATCAGGACGCCGGTGGACCCGGCCACCGGCTCGACGATGACGGCGGCAACGGTGGAGGCATCATGCAGGGTGACGATACGCTCGAGCTCGGTGGCGATGTCGCCGCCATGCTCGGGCTCGCCGCGGGTGAAGTTGTTCTTGCCGGGCTGGTGGGTATGCGGCATGTGATCGACGCCGGTCAGCAGCGTGCCGAACATCTTGCGATTGCTGACGATGCCGCCGACGGAAATGCCGCCGAAGTTGACGCCGTGATAGCCGCGCTCGCGGCCGATCAGGCGGAAGCGAGACCCATTGCCCTTCACGCGGTGATAGGCGAGCGCCACCTTGAGCGCCGTCTCGACGGATTCGGATCCGGAATTGGTGTAGAGAACGTGGTTCAGGCCTTCGGGAGCAATGTCGACCAGGCGGTTTGCCAGTTCGAAGGCCTTAGGGTGGCCGAGCTGGAAGGCCGGGGCGTAATCGAGCTCGCCGGCCTGCTCACGGATCGCCTCGGTGATCTTCGGGCGGCAGTGGCCGGCGTTGACGCACCAGAGGCCGGCAGTGCCGTCCAGCACCTGACGGCCGTCATGGGTCGTATAATACATGTCCTTGGCGCCGACGAACATGCGCGGCTCCTTCTTGAACTGGCGATTTGCCGTGAACGGCATCCAGAAGGCGCGGAGATCGTTCGGTGCATTGAGGCGATTGGACATCTGTTCTCCTGGCCGCTGACGGCCCTTTCCGGGGCTTCACGCCCAAATTTTGACTGCCCGGTCAAATTATCAGGGCTTCCCGAGGCGTCAACGGGGAAAACCCCCGAGAGCCACTGGGGGCCGGAGGTTCGAGTTGCTCCAATCAATCTGGGAATAGCTCGGGGCCGACAGGCGAAGTTAAAAAGGCACGACCGGCAAATCGCAAGGTTTGCCGGTCGTGCCATAAGGTTCAGGTGCTGAAATATCGTTGTCGCGTCTCCGGGAACATCCCCTTACGCCACGACATCGGCCGACATTCATGTCAGCGCTATCATCAAGCGGCGGATCTGTTCCGATTCTGCACGAGATAGATGTCTTCGAGCGTCGCCAGGATCTTCATCACCGGCTCGGAGGTGCTCGAATAATAAATGGTTTGTGCGTCTCGGCGGGTCTTGACCAGCTTTTGAGCGCGCAGTTTCGACAGGTGCTGGGAAAGAGCCGACTGGCTGAGGCCGACCTGCGTTGCAAGCACGCCGACGGCCACTTCGCCCTTCACGAGGCTACACAGGATCAGCAATCTCTTCGGGTTGGCCATGGCCGATAATAACGCTGCCGCCACATTGGTGTGATCGGCCAAATCCGTGGTGTCCATATTGTTATCTTCCTAATGCGAAACGTACATCATTCATGTGGGCACTGGCCGCCAGTCGGGATTTTGACCGACGCCAGAAACTAGCAACTGGGGTCGAAGATTGTATATACCTAAATTTAAGGTATCGAGTATGCTATTTTAGATATGTTTGAACAAATGTGATCGGCATCCCCAATGAGGGTTTCGAATTCGTATCGCAGCAGATAATCGCCGGAAATCATGTCAAAACCTGAGGGATCGATACCACAAATGCGCCAAGAAGCCGATTCCGGCGCCTTTAGCCTGATAGCGAGGGTCTCGGTCACATCGGGGTAGCGCGCTACTAAATCTCGCACTGCTTCTGCCGCCCCGGCGGCGACTTCTTCATTCGCGGACGACTGGATTATGAGATCGTTTGCGTCGAGCAGGTAGGCGCGGCCGAAGCCGCCATTGAAGCTGGCCCGTTTCGGCTTGAGACGGAAGAACAGGAAATCAGGAAAGTCGAGATAAAGCTTCGCCTTGGCGTGGCGAGCGAGAAAACGCGTGCGGATGCGCTCGTAGAACGCATTGCCGCGCTCGACGGGTTCAGCCAGGCATTGGGTTGTCAGGCGAGGGTGGGCGAGCGGATCGCCCTTGCCCGGCTCGCCGGTCAGGAGTGAGGCGCGCGGGTCCTTGGCAAGCGCCCTGGTATGGGCCGACAGTTTCGAAACGAGGATGACGGGGGTGCCGTCAATATCGGTCGCGACCAGCACGCGGCTGGCGAAGGGGAAGCCGGTCTCGGGGTCGAGAACGGCAATCGCCGCGTGCCGCGCGGAGCGCAGAAGCACGCGCGCAAGCTTGCGGGCATCGTCGTCGGTTTCGCGTATGGGCGAGGGTTGATCTTTCATATCCGCTTTGTGGCAAAGCGGATTGAAAACATCAAGCGTCCTGCTTGCGGCGATGGCGGGTGAGGCCGGCAACGATATCCTGGGCCGAGACGGTGCCGACGATCGTGCCGTTCTCGACGATGCCGATGCTGCCGGGCTGGCGGGCAAGGGCATCGAGGATATCGACGAGCGGGGTAGCGGCACGGGCCGTGGCGCTGACGCTCATGCCGGCGGCCGTCTGACCGAGACCGGGTTGCATCACGTCGGCCGCCGTCAGCATGCTGATCGGGTTGAGATGCTGCACGAAATCGGCGACATACTGGTCGGCGGGGTTCTTGACGATGTCGTGCGGCGTTCCGCATTGGATGATATGGCCGCCCTCCATGATGGCGATGCGGTTACCGATGCGGAAGGCCTCGTCGAGATCGTGGCTGACGAAGAGGATGGTCTTCTTCAGCCGCCGCTGGAACTCCAGGAGCTCGTCTTGCAGGCGGGTGCGGATCAGGGGATCGAGCGCCGAGAAAGGCTCGTCCATCAGCAAGATCGGGGCGCCAGTGGCAAAGGCGCGGGCAAGACCGACGCGCTGCTGCATGCCGCCTGAGAGTTCGTTGACCTTGCGGTCGGCCCATTTCGTCAGGTTGACGAGCTCGAGCTGTTCGCCGACGCGCCGCTTGCGTTCGGCCTCCGGCATGCCGGCGAGTTCGAGGCCGAAGCCGACATTCTCGGCGACGGTGCGCCAGGGCAGAAGAGCGAATTGCTGGAACACCATGGAGACGGTGTGGGTGCGCAGCTCCCGCAGCGCCTTGGCATTGCATCTGTAAGGGTTGACCGGACCATTGGAGGTCGAGACCGAGACGTCACCGCGCACGACGGGGGCGAGGCCGTTGACGGCGCGCAGCAGCGTCGACTTGCCAGAGCCGGAAAGGCCCATCAGCACCAGGATTTCGCCTTCTTCGATGGTCAGCGAGGCATTGGCGACGCCGAGCACCAAGCCTGTGGCGGCGCCGATTTCGTCACGTGTTTTGCCCTGGTCGACCATGGCAAGCGCTGTTTCCGGCCGGTCGCCGAAGATGATGCTGACATCCTTGAAGCTTACCGCGGTCATGCGCCGCCTCCTTCACCCGCCGTGCGGAATATGCGGTCGAGAATGATCGCCAAGATGACGATACAGAAACCGGCTTCGAAGCCCTTGGCGATATTGACGGTGTTCAGCGCGCGCACGACCGGCACGCCAAGCCCGGGCGCCCCAACGAGGGCGGCGATGACCACCATCGACAGTGACAGCATGATGGTCTGGGTGAGGCCCGCCATGATCTGCGGCATGGCAAAGGGAAGTTCGATCTTGCGCAGCACCTGGATCGGCGTTGCGCCAAAAGCAACGGCGGCTTCGACGAGGGACGGCGGCGTCGAGATGATGCCGAGGCGTGTCAGCCGGATGGGGGCGGGGATGGCGAAGATGACGGTCGCGATCAGGCCCGGAACCATGCCGAGGCCGAACAGGATCAGCGCCGGAATCAGGTAGACGAATGTCGGAATGGTCTGCATCAGATCGAGCACCGGGCGCATGGCGGCATAGACCCAAGGGCGGCGGGCGGCGGCAATGCCGAAGGGAATGCCGATCACCATGCAGACAAAGGTGGCGGCGAGCACGAGGGCGAGCGTCTCCGTCGTCTCCTTCCAATAACCCTGGTTCACGATGAGCAGGAGCCCAAGACAGGTGAACAGCGTGACTGCGATCGACCGGCGCAGCCAGAAGGCAAGGGCGGTGATGGCAGCGATGACGATCAGCGGGTGGGGCTTCTGCAGCACGAAGAGCAGGCCGTCTATGGCGCTCGACAGCAGGAAGGCGAGCTGGTTGAAGAACCACTCGCCGTTCGATGTCAGCCAGTCCACGAAGGATTTGGCCCATGAGCCAATGGGAATCTTAGCCTCGGTGATCCAATTCAAGGGGCGCGCCTATCCAAAAAAATCAACAATCGGACAAAAATGAAACGGGGCGGCGAGCCGCCCCGTCATATCATCAAAGGCCGAGGCCGGTCTTGGCAGCCGCCAGAGCGTCGCCCTTGCCGTCGCGAGTCTTGACGCCTGCAAGCCAGGGGTCGAGGGCTGAGGGGTTGGCCTTCAGCCATTCGGTCGCCGCAGCTTCCGGCTCCTTGCCGTCGTCGAGGATCTTGCCCATGATCTTATTCTCCATATCGAGGGAGAATGTCAGGTTCTTCAGCATCGCGCCGACATTCGGGCATTCGCCGAGATAGCCGGCGCGAACATTGGTGTAGACCTTGGCGCCGCCGAAGTCCGGACCGAAGACGTCGTCACCGCCTGTGAGGTAGGTCAGCTTGAAATTGGTGTTCATCGGATGGGGTTCCCAGCCGAGGAAGACGACGGGCTTGCCTGCTTTTTCGGCGCGAGCGACTTGCGCCAGCATACCCTGTTCCGAGGATTCGACGACTTCCAGATCCTTCATGCCGAAGGTGTTCTTTTCGATCAGATCCATGACGAGGCGGTTGCCGTCATTGCCGGGCTCGATGCCGTAGATCTTGCCGTCGAGATCGTCCTTGTGGGCGGCGATATCCTTGAAGTCCTTGATGCCGAGTTCCGCACCCTTGGCGTTGGTGGCGAGCGTGTACTTGGCGCCGACGAGGTTGGGGCCGAAGGATTCGACCGACTTGTCGTCGAGATAGGGGCGGACGTCCTTTTCTTGCGTCGGCATCCAGTTGCCGAGGAAGATGTCGATGTCCTTGTTCTTCAGCGAGGTATAGGTGACCGGTACCGAGAGGACCTTGATGTCGGTCTGATAGCCGATGCTCTTCAGGACGACGGAGGCAGTAGCGGTGGTGGCGGTAATGTCAGTCCAGCCGACGTCCGAGAAATGTACGGTGGAGCAGCTGTCGGGATCCGCGGCGAAGGCAGCGGTCGCAACGGAGAGTGTGGCGATGGCAGTGGCAGTGACGAATTTGAACGTGCTTGTTGTTTTCATTTTAGACTCCCAGTCTTTAAGTTCCCAAGCCAACCACCAATAGCCGAGTTTGACAAGCGACCTCAGTGCGTTTGCGTCGTATCGACCCATGCGATTGCGACGTCGGGCAGATTTTTGGAACTATATTGTTTTTGGGGCTTTCAGCAGTTTTTGAGCGGGATTCCTGTGATTATCACTGTTGCAGGGCTTTTCTTTGCCATTGTGAGCTTTCAATAAGCCGATCAAGGAGAGATCGGATGGCAAAACTCTATTTCAACTACTCGACTATGAATGCCGGCAAGTCGACGATGCTGCTGCAGGCCTCCTACAATTATCAGGAGCGCGGTATGCGCACGGTGCAGCTGATCGCTGCCTTCGACGAGCGCACCGGCCGGGGCGTCATCGGCTCGCGGATCGGGCTGGAGGCGAGCGCCATTCCCTTCGAGCCGCACGAGGACCTGTTCCGGCTGATCGGGACGCTGAGCGGTGAAGGCGCGCCGATTGCCTGCATCTTCGTCGACGAGGCGCATTTCATGACGCCTGTCCAGGTCTGGCAGCTTGCCCGCGTCGTCGACAGGCTCGGCATTCCTGTGATGGTCTACGGGCTGAGAACCGATTTCCAGGGCAAGTTGTTTCCGGCCTCGCAGGAACTGTTGGCGATCGCCGACGAAATGCGCGAGGTGCGCACGATCTGCCATTGCGGGCGCAAGGCGACGATGGTGGTGCGGCTCGACGCGGAGGGGAAGGTGTTGCACGAAGGCGCGCAGATCGAAGTCGGCGGCAATGAGAAATATGTCTCGCTCTGTCGCAGGCATTGGGATGAAGCGATGAACGGGGCTTGGATCGCCGAGCCGGTCTGAAGCCGCGATGCGGCCTGCTTTCTTTGGCGCCGCAAGCAACATGCTTTCGATTTTAAGCAATTCCGGACGGAAAACCGCTCACACTTTTCGGCACCATGCTCTAGTTTGAGAAGCACGAGATTCCCTGGAGAGGCCTGGTGCGTAAACCTCCGCCATTCGACAGCCAATACGAAGCTGCAGGCATCCTTGCCGAGAGGATTGCGGCCGACGGAGACTATTGCGTGGCCGCAATCAGCGCCTTCAGCGCCGATGAGGCACGTTCGGCCGACGAGGTCTTCCTCGAACAGAATTCTCGTTTCCAGGCCCATATCGCCGATGCTTCCGCGCTTGACGCCCTGCAGGCGGAGCTGGTCTTTTCCCTCGACCGGCTGACGGCGGAGGTTTCGGCCGATCTCGACAGTTTTCGGGGGCTGACGCTGCGCGAAAAGATGGCCGGCTGGACGTCGCGCCAGCGGATGTGGCGCATGTATACCGAACGTGTGCGCGAGGCCCCCGTCATCGAACGGTTGCTCGAACTTCTGACGAAATCGGACGCGCTCGCCAGACTGATTGCCGGCCAGCGCGCTTCGATCATCGAACGGCACAGGGCCGCCGAACGCGGTCTCATCGACATCGTCGAGCAACGGCGCCGACTGGTCGATTCCATCGATATTGCCCGCCTGAAGATGAAGGAACTCAATGCCAAGGCGCTGACGACGCAGGGCCGTATCGGCGTCTACGGCAGCAGGGCGCATTGGGAGCAGATGGAGGCGGAGCGGCGGGCGCTGAAGGCGGAGGCCGAGCAGATTTCCGCCGGGGAGCACGAGATGCGCGACGACAGCCAGCGGCGCGAGCGTTTCATCGGCCTGTTCCAGACCTTTGTCGATTCGCTGAATGGCCGGATCGCCGCTTGTAGCGTGCTGCTGCGCAAGCTGATGATCGACGTCGAGGAGCGGCTGATCATCTATCAGGCGCAGGTCGATACCGACCGGCCCGGCATGAAGATGCGGATCAGGCCGGAACTCTTTCCTGATATCGCCGCGCCAATCAGGCTGTTCGAAAAGGGCATGCTGGTCGCCCAGGATCTGGAGCGGCGCAAGAGCCGCGCCGATCTGGAATTTACCGGCAGGTTTCCGACCTATGCCGAGCCGGCGCCGGACAAATCGGGAGCCCCTCTGATCGATACGGCGCGCAGGTCCTTCCGGTTCAGCCTGCCTTTCCTGGGTTCCTGAGCCGCAAGACGTCGTCAGCACCTCTTTTCCGCAAGGCGCCCTTGCGAAAAATCGGAGGGCTCGTGTTGTGCTCGGCCGATCGAGCGCATATGTGGATGCGACGGGGCCGCAATGTCCTGATGTTCGCCTCGCCTGACAGGAGACGACGATGCTTGACCGGATAGCCGGTTTTTTCAGGCTGATCGGCCAGACGATCGGTCGCTGGGTCCGCCTGTTTTTCGCCTGGGCCTTCTGGCCCATTCTTGCCGCGCATGGCTGGTATCAGCGCCGGAGTTGGATGATCCGGCTGCCGGTGATCGCGTTCGTGGCGCTCTTCGTCGTGCTCTACGGCTATTTCTTCTGGCAGACGCAGGCCTGGTCGAATTTCAACACCGCCTTCGTCGACCAATACCGGCTTGCCGAACGCAAGGTTGCCGCGGGACAGGAAATGCCGGTCGCCGAGGGAAGCAACGCCACGGCAGCCAAGACCTGCCAGCGTTCGGCGATCATCGACGTCACGGCCGACCTGACCGACTTCAACGTCAACCAGAACGCATGGATCTCCTCCATGCTGCTCTACAAAATGGGCTTTTTCGGAATCGACTGGGATCACACGCCTTTCCTCGACAACAAGGCGTCGTTCCAGCGGGGCATCAATCAGGCGGTTCGGCGGACATCGGCAGAGCTCGTCGATACGCTCGGGCGCGTGCGCGGCACGTCGGGCATCAACAACGACCTGCAGAGCGCCCGCGGCAATCTGCAATTCGACGAATACAGCTGGTATTTCGGGCTCAATCCCTTCGGGCCGAAGACGCCGACGCCCTCCTATTACCGTTCGGCGATCGGCAGCCTGCGCAAATTCAACACCGATCTTTCCACGTGCAGCGTCATTTTCGACGGCCGCGCCGACAACCTCATGCAGTTCATCGACCGCATTGCCAACGATCTCGGCGGCACGTCCGACATGCTCGCCGAGCGCTCGGAAAACCACAATCGCGGCTGGTTCGATACCCGCGCCGACGACCGGTTCTGGTTCGCCTACGGCCAGCTCTACGCCTATTACGCCATCCTTGCCGCCGCGCAGGCGGATTTCTCGCAAGTGGTGCAGGAGCGCAATCTCGGAGCGGTCTGGGGCAGCACGATGCGGCAGTTCCAAGCGGCGTTGCGCATTCAGCCGGCGATCATTTCGAACGGGCGCGAGGACGGCTGGATCATGCCGAGCCATCTCGCCACCATGGGCTTTTATATTCTCCGGGTGCGCTCGAACCTAGTCGAAATCCGTTCGGTGCTCGACCGGTAAACCCCGTGGAGTCAGCGGGGTCTCGCATCGTCCTCGAAACCGACGACGCGCAGCCGCTCGACGCATTCATAGGTGACGCCGACGATGCCGCCGCCGCTTTCATCGTCACGAAAGCGGCCGACGCTGCGCACCAGCTTGTAACCGCCAAGCCGGCTGTCGACGCGGTATACGAAATGGAAGCCGACGCCATGACGGCTCGCCTCTTCGAATGTCTGGGCGATCAGACTGCGGTCCTCCTCATGGATGCGCGACATCAGCTCGGTCAGATTGACGGGGCCGTTGCTGTAGGGGAGGTCGAAGATCTCGTGTACATCCTCGCTCGCAAAGAAATGTCCGGTCTCGATGTTGATGCGCCAGAAGCCAAAAAGGCGATAGGCAGCAAGCATCTGAAGGATTTCCGCATCGGTGATGCCGATGTGGGCGCGGGATTGCTCGGTCTTGTCGATGATGGGCTGTTCGAAACGAAGAGACACGATTCCCCCAGATCACTGGACGACGTGCCGACTCTCTTCCGATTCCTCAGTTGATCAGCTTCAATCGAATTGCCTTAGCTACCAACTGGGTGCGGTTGACGCAATCGAGTTTTTTGATCGCGTTCGTCATATAGGCATTCACCGTGTGGTCCGACAAAGTCAGGATCTGGCCGATTTCGATCGAGGTCTTGCCCTGGGCAGTCCAGCGCACAACCTCTAGTTCGCGGGTCGACAGCGCGTTATACGCGCATTCCTCGTTGCGCTTGACTGCATTGTATGCATCGAGTGCATGCAGAGTGATCATTGCCAGCTCATTGACCTCGCTCTGGCCAAGTGCGGCGCGCTCGCCGCAGAACCAGAAAACCAGGCGCTGGCCGTCGGCCGCAATGGTCGGCATGGCAACGCCTGCCGGTATGGCATGGCGCAGCATCAGGGCATGCAGTTCGGCGGGGAAGGCCTGACCGTTGAAAGCGTCGTTGAGGTGCCAGACCGGAGGGACGGCGGATTCCCTCAGCCGTAGGCCGAAAGGGCAGCCGCGCATCATGTGGGCGCGGTCGAATTCCCTGATATAGGCGGCCGGCAGCGAACTCTCGATCAGCAGGGGTTTCAACAGGAGGTCTTCCGGGGAGGGAGCGTGCATCAGCGTTGCATGCGACAATCCGAACGCTGCGGAAACCCGGCCCAGCGCCTGCGCAAACAGACTGCGCGTTCGTGCAATGGCAAGCTCTGCAGAAAGCAATGACTGTCTTTCAGAGGTAGTCATGTAAGACATTTGTACGCCCCCGGCAGCCCTAATGTTACCGCTATCAAACACAGAAAACCCGCCTGATGCTAGTCCCAATTGATTTGGTGTAAGTCGATTAACTCAAATTGTGAATAATTTGCCACGGTTGTTCGCGCATTGGTTGAGTGCTGAGGTGGAAATGTAGCGCTGCGGCATCTTCTACTTGCTTGATGTGTACCTGCAAGCTGCAAGTCGCCGTCTGAGAGAATCACTTCTGCAGAAGTCGGTACGGGAACTGGCGTAGGAATCTCGCTTGCTGCCCTTCAATGCAATTGATAAGCCTAAACCATGTATAACTGAGGCGATTTAATCGTGCGCTTTGCAATTGCCGTCATCCTGAAGTTTATGTTTTCATTGGTAATACTTGGTTTTCTTCTATTGAGCTTGTCGATCGGTGCCGCAACCTCGCAGGCTGCCGAGCAGAAGAAACAGAAAGGTCAGCCGCCGATGCGGTTCATCCTCGTGCGCAGCCTCCTGTGCATGGATGACTGTCCGGAATGGATATCGGCAGAAGGACGCATAACCTCCGATACGCCCGCGCAACTCAAAAAAATTCTGAAGACAATCGGCAACCGAAAAATGCCGATCGTCTTTCTTTCAGAAGGTGGTGAAGTAGACGCCGCTTATGCGATGGGCAGGATGATCCGCAAGGCCGGCCTTGAAACGGCTGTGGGCGGCACACGGCTGAAGGATTGTCCAGAAGATGATATGCGTTGCGATGCCGCTATCGCAAAGAATGAACCCACGCTTGGTGATACCTATTCCTATGGCGCATACTGCTTTTCCGCTTGTCCGCTGGTGTTTGCCGGCGGAACCTCGCGGGTCGCGTCGCAATGGGCATTCATCGGCGTTCACCAGATCACGACAATCTACAGCAAAGTGCGTGTTTCCTACCGCATCGAATACAAGATGGTGAACGGCAAGAAGACCGAAATCTCCCGCAAGGAGATGGGCCGAAAGTCAGCGGGGAGCAGCAGTTCCACCAAGCTAGGCAAGAAGGCCACTGCTGCTCTTACGGCCTATCTGAAGGAAATGGGCGTTAGCGCCGATTTGATTGGACTGATGATGAGCGCCACCCCTGACCGCATCAACATCGTGCCGGCCGCAGACGCACTTGAAATCGGTCTCACGACGGACATGTTGGCTTATAACGAATGGCCTGGCATGCCGCTCTGTGCTCCGGATGCAGCGGCCGAGGCCGTTTGTCATCGCCGTGCGGCGGCGGAGACGCCTGTATCCAAGGCCTCTGTGCAGGCTGCGGTCGCAGTCACAAACGAGACTCTGCCGAAAACCCGGCCGATGGACTTTCTGCTGATGTATCATGGCAATTGCCAGGACGAGTGCACGCAGTGGATTTCCGGGGATGGAGACATCACGCCGGATACGCCGGCTCGGCTGGAGGCGATCTTGAAAGCGCTCGGCGGAAGAAAATTGCCGGTCGTCCTTCAGTCCTATGGCGGAGACATGGATGCGGCTTTCGCGATGGGGCGTATTATCCGGGCTGCAGGTCTGGAGACCTCGATTGGCAGAACGCGGTTGCCCAACTGCCCGACGCTGGATCCGCGTTGCAAGGCGAGCATTGCCAAAAGCGGGGCGACCGAGGGCGAGGTTTCTGCTGGCGGTGCATACTGCCTTTCGACCTGTACGCTAGTCTTGATTAGCGGAACGCCGCGGCTTGTCGGATATTCCGATATCGGTCTCGTCAGACCCGCGAAGGCTGAATATCCAAAATTCTTCGCCTATTTCGACGAGATGGGCGTCAATGCCGAGCCTTACAAGACGATGATGCTCGCGACCTCGATTGAGCAAAAGACTATACCTCGTTCTCAGGCGCTCGAACTTGGCATTGTCAATGGTATCATCCCTTATGGTGACGAACCCGGTTCTCGCCTGTGTGGACCCGATGCCAAGGAAAGTCTTCGATGCCCCAGAAAAGCTGAGGCAGAGATCGTTCCTGCGGCTGCTTCGTTAAATTGATCTCCGCCTTGTCGAGGGCGAAGACACCCGAGGCGATCCTCAGGAGCTTGTAGCCGAAGGAAACGGCATAGACGGCGAGCGCCGCTACCAGGCCGATATAGAAGGCGACGAGGATCGCGATCGTTGACCGCCACTCAAACGCCCCAGCGTGGTGGCCGCAAGGCGCAGCGCTATTCACACCCCGCCGATATTTCGCTATCCCGATAAAGAGAGAACAAGTACCTCCGCGTCTGCGGAAGGCCGGGACGGGGAACATCCATGCCATCAATCAAATCCGATATCGAAATCGCGCGTGCTGCGGCCAAAAAGCCGATATTCGAGATCGGGGCGAAACTCGGCATTCCGGTCGAACAGCTCGTTCCCTACGGTCACGACAAGGCAAAGGTCAGCGCCGAGTTCATCGCCGGGCAGGCGGGCAAGAAGGACGGCCGGCTGATCCTCGTCACCGCGATCAATCCGACACCGGCGGGCGAGGGCAAGACGACGACCACCGTCGGGCTCGGCGACGGGCTGAACCGGATCGGCAAGAAAGCCATCGTCTGCATCCGCGAGGCTTCTCTCGGCCCCTGCTTCGGCGTCAAGGGCGGAGCGGCCGGCGGCGGTTACGCGCAGGTCGTGCCGATGGAAGACATCAACCTGCATTTCACCGGCGATTTCCATGCGATCACCTCGGCGCACAATCTGCTGGCGGCGATGATCGACAATCACATCTACTGGGGCAACGAAGAGAATATCGATATCCGCCGCATCACCTGGCGGCGCGTCATGGACATGAACGACCGGGCGCTCAGAAGCGTGGTCTCCTCACTCGGCGGCGTTGCCAATGGTTTCCCGCGCCAAGGCGGGTTCGACATCACCGTCGCCTCCGAAGTGATGGCGATCCTCTGCCTCGCCACCGACCTCAAGGATCTGGAGAGGCGGCTCGGCGACATCATCATCGGCTATCGCTTCGACAGGACGCCGGTGCATGCGCGCGACCTGAAAGCCGACGGGGCCATGGCGGTGCTCCTGAAGGATGCGATGCAGCCGAACCTGGTGCAAACGCTCGAGAATAATCCGGCCTTCGTGCATGGCGGGCCTTTCGCCAATATCGCCCATGGCTGCAATTCGGTGACGGCGACGAAGACGGCGCTGAAACTCGGAGACTATGTGGTGACGGAAGCGGGCTTCGGGGCCGATCTCGGCGCCGAGAAATTTTTCGACATCAAGTGCCGCAAGGCCGGGCTGAAACCGGATGCGGCGGTCATCGTCGCCACCGTCAGGGCGCTGAAGATGAATGGCGGTGTGAAGAAAGAGGATCTCGGCACGGAGGATATCGCGGCGGTGAAGAAGGGTTGCGCCAATCTCGGCCGGCACGTCGCCAATGTCCGCCGGTTCGGCGTTCCGGTCGTCGTGGCGATCAACCATTTCGTCTCCGATACCGGCGCCGAGATCGCGGCAGTGAAGGAATTTGTTTCGAGGCTCGGCGCCGAGGCGATCCTTTGCCGCCACTGGGCGCTGGGTTCAGCCGGCATCGAGGAACTGGCGCACAAGGTGGTGGAACTGGCCGAATCCGGACAGGCGAAATTCCAACCGCTCTACGGCGACGACATTTCGCTGTTCGAGAAGATCGAGATCGTCGCTTCGAAGATCTACCATGCCGGCGAGGTGACGGCCGACAAGGCAGTGCGCGACCAGTTGCAGACCTGGGAGGAGCAGGGCTACGGCAAGCTGCCGGTCTGCATGGCGAAGACGCAATATTCCTTCTCTACCGATCCGAGCCTGCGCGGCGCGCCGGAAGGCCACATCGTCACAGTGCGGGAGGTGCGGCTTTCGGCGGGAGCCGGCTTCGTCGTCGCCATCACCGGCGAGATCATGACAATGCCCGGCCTGCCGAAATCGCCGTCGGCGGAGCGGATTTTCCTGAACGAGCAGGGTTATATCGAGGGGTTGTTCTGATCCGGTGACGGTTTGCCGAAGCGCTCGAGCAGACGGCGCTCGCGGCGCTTTTCCAAGTCCGGATCGATAAACAGCCAGATGAAAAGGCTTTGCAGCGCCCCGACGAACAGCATTCCGATGGCAAAGAGCCAATGCAATTCACCAGTAAAGATGAAGCCAATAGCGACGATCAGGAGAACCAGGATGACGTTCGCTATGATCTTCAATTGCCGCTGACCCCTCCACCTATTTTGCAGCTTCTATTTGGTTATTTCGCTGCACGATTCAAGCGAGGATCGCAGCCACCAAATGGTCAGTGGCAATAGCGATAGGCGCCCTTTCTTTCGATCACGTCGAGATGAAAATGGGTCTCGTGGGCGGCGTCGCTTTCGGGGTCGAGGACGGTGGTGAAATAGAGGCAACCGGCGGCGCTGACGGTGCGCTGGAAGGCGCCGGTCAATGTCGGGTCCTCGCGGCGGGAGCGGACGGCGACATCTTCGCCCTTTTCGAAATGGAAGCTTGCAATGTCGATGGCGTTGCCACGGGCATGTTCGGAAATCTTGCCGGTTTCGGCGCTGTTGCGCAGGCGGCAGATATAGGCCGATGCCTGATTGACTGTCGTCAGGCGGCCCTGCTCCGGCAGAGCGGCGGAGGCGGCCGGGATGACGCTTTCCTTCATCCAGCGGGCAAGGGCGAGTGCGGCCGGGCAGCGGATCGTCGCCTCCGGGTTCAAACTGATGCCGGGCAAAGCATCTGAGACGATGATCGGCTTGTCGATGCCGCAGCCGTTGCCGTCGTCGATGCGCGGTGCATCCTTGAATACGACGCCCAAGGCCTTAAGCGCAGCGGTGCATTCGGCGTGCTCGGCATCGCTTTCGGGTTCGATCGTCAGGTGCTGCTCTTCGAGTGTCTGTTCGGCCGGCGGTTTATTCTCCTCCGCCGGAGCCTGCGGGCCTTCGAGCCTGCCAGGCGGGAGCGGCGGACCTTGCATCGGTTCTCCCGGTGCGGGCTTTGCGGGTTCGGTGTTTCCTGGTTCGGTTTGGGGCGCCGCCGGCTGGTCTGGCGCCGGTACTGCCGGCTCCTTCATATCAGGCTTTGGCTGAGGCGCGGGCACATCGTCCGGTGCGGGCGGTTCAGCCTTGTCAGGAAGCGGGGTAGGGGTGGTTGCAGCACCGGTGTCCGGTCGAGGTTGGGGTAAAGGGCCGTGCGGGGGCAGGCGGGCGCCGGCAAGAAAGGCGGTTGCGGCGAGAAGGATCGCCAGTATCGAAAGTTTTCTCAACGCATCCGGTTCCGTCATGTCGATCGCGTAGGTGATAACGCATTATCGCGGTTTTCGTTGCAATTACGCAACGTCAGGAAAGATCGTTAAAACTTGATAGAATAATTCAACATAAAGTGTCGCTTTATGTTGACAAAATATCTCATGTTTTTTATGCGGCGAAAAGAAGGCGAAATTCAGCATCGCTTTCATCCGCAAAAGCCCAGCCAGCCCCTCGAGCGTTCGACGCGCCGCGACCAGCCAGCCCGGTAATCATCATGAGAGGTAGGTTATGATCGTCCGGTATTGGCGCTCGGTTCTATTGGTCTGCACGGCAGCCGCAGTTGTTCTTCCTGTTTCGCAGTCTTTCGCGCAAAGCGCTTCGGCCACCACGCCGCAAGCAACGGCCGACGACAGCACCGTCCTGCAGAAGATCGTCGTCAAGGGCAAACGCCTGGCGCCGGGCAGTGTCGCCGACACGCCGCTTGCAACCGAGATCACCGACAAGCAGCTGGACGAGAAACAGGTCACTAATCTCGAAGACCTCGGACGCAGCGTCGATCCCGGCGTGAATTTCTCGCGCGGCGATGCCGGCGTCAATCTGCGCGGCCTCTCCGGCGCACGCATCCTGACTGTTGTCGACGGCATTCCGATTCCCTATCTCTCGAACAGCTCGCGCCAAGGTGCCTTCGCGCCTGCCAACGCCAATGGCGGCGGCGATACGTTCGATTTCAACTCGCTCTCGTCGCTTGATATTGTGCGCGGGGCGGATTCGAGCAAGGGCGGCTCGGGCATGCTCGGCGGCGCGATCGTCGTCAATACGCTGGAGCCGGAGGATATCATTCCCGAAGGCCGCGACTGGGGCGCGATCGTCAAGTCCACCTATGACAGCGAAGACAGCAGCCTTTCCGGTTCGGCCGCCGCCGCCAAGAAGATCGGCGGCACGTCGATGCTCTTTCAGGGCGGCTACCGCAAAGGGCATGAACGCGACAATATGGGCGACAGCGACAGTTACGGTCGTTTGCGGACCGAGGCGGATCCCGCCGATTTCGACCAGCACAACCTGCTCTTCAAGCTCCGCCAGGAGCTGGAAGGCGGTCATCGCATCGGCCTGACGGCGGAGCGGTTTCGCCGCGATCTCCAAACCGACCTGAGAGAGCTACAGGGAACCGGGCGCACCTACATGATCGACAATTATGATGGCCGCGAACTGCGCGACCGCGATCGTGTATCGCTCGACTATGACTATGAAGCGCAGTCCTCAGATGCATTCTTCACCAACGCCCGGGCCACGCTCTATTGGCAGGATCTGAAGAAGGAGTCGGGCAGCCATGGACGCACAGCGGCCAATGTCGCCTACGGCCGAAACAATGAGATCGAAAATAAGACCTGGGGCTTCAACGGCACGGTCACCAAGGATTTCGAATATTCGAACGTCCGCCATTCGGTAAAAGCAACGCTCGACGCGACGACGTCGGCCTGGAACCAGTACAGCTCCGCGCTTTGCCCGACGCCGACCACGTGCCCTTCGCTCAACAATCAGTCGGAAGTGCCGGACGTAGACAGCAAGACGATCGGCCTGTCGATCGAAGACAAAATCGAGTTCGGCGATACGAATTTTGCGCTGACGCCGGGCATTCGTTTGGACTGGTTCAGCTATGATCCGTCGACGGGTGGCGGTTTTGCCAGCAATCCCGCGCTTGCAAAATTCGGTACGCTGTCCGATCGCAGTGATCAACATGCTTCGCCGAAGGTGCTCGCCACCTACGAACTGACACCCGATGTACAGCTCTACACCCAGCTGTCGTCAGCCTTCCGCGCCCCGACTGTCGACGAGCTCTATAGCCGCTTCTACAATGCGGGCGGCAATTATGCCCAGCTCGGCAATCCCGACCTGAAGCCCGAGACCGGCTATGGTGTCGAAATGGGCGCCAATTTCGACACGGGCGATTTTAACGGTCGCTTGGCGCTCTTCCACAACCGATATCACAACTTCATTGAAACGGTGACGAGCGTCAACGCCTCCACCGGCATCACGGAGTTCAACTATACCAATGTCAGCAGTGTGACGATCTCGGGTGTCGAAGCGAGCGCCAACAAGAGGTTCAACAACGGCATCAATCTGCATGCAGCGCTTGCCTATGCCTACGGCAGGAACGAGGAAACTGCCCAGCGCCTCCGCTCGGTCGCGCCCTTCAAGGCGATCGTCGGCGTCGGTTGGAGCAACGAGAATTTCGGCTTCGATCTTTCCTCGACGCTTTCGGCAGGCATGCTCACAGACCATCTCAGCACGACCGCCGATACGACCTTCGATGCGCCCGGCTATGCAATCGTCGACCTGACCGGCTGGTGGACGCCGGAACAGGTGCCGGGCCTGCGGGTGCAGGCGGGCGTCTACAACATTTTCGACCAGGAATATTTTAATGCGCTCGCCCTGCGCGACGTCAACCCGAACTCAGCCGCATTGCAGCCGCAAGATTGGTATTCCGAGCCCGGCCGCACTTTCAAGGTCTCGCTGACGAAAACTTTCTGATCGGGTCAGAGCAGGACATCAGATCGGGCGGCTTTCGGGCTGCCCTTTTTCATTACGCAATCGCCTCTTGCGTGGCGGCCGATCTCAGGCTAACAATTTTCCCATGATCAAGTCCTTGAACATTGCTGTTTGGTGGTGGGCTCGCTAAGGCGGCCTCGACCAATCGTGTCCAAAGACGACGAGTGAGCCGCCCGAAACTTCGAGGCGGCTTTTTTTGTTTTATGGTCGCCTGTCGTCCGGGCCCCGATAACGGAGTGGAACAATGGTAACGATCCTGCGGGATGATGGTGCGGAAATCTACGAGACCAAGGGCGGCATATCAGTCACGCGACAGCGGCGGGCAATCCCCTACGGCGATGCGGTCTCTTCCTATATCGACAAGCTCGACGAGCGCCGCGGCGCGGTGTTCTCGTCGAACTACGAATATCCGGGACGTTATACGCGCTGGGATACTGCCGTCGTCGATCCGCCGCTCGGCATTTCTTCCTTCGGGCGGGAGGTCTGGATCGAAGCCTACAACGAACGCGGCGAAGTGCTTCTCGGCTTCGTGATCGAGCGGCTAAAGACTGTGTCCGACCTCGTGCTCGGCGCTTCCTCCGCTCGGCGTCTCGACCTCTCGGTCAAGACGCCGGACCGGGTATTCACCGAGGAAGAGCGCTCGAAGATGCCGACGGTCTTCACTGTGCTGCGCGCCGTGACCGATCTGTTCTATTCGCAGGCGGATGCGAGCCTCGGGCTCTACGGCGCCTTCGGCTACGACATCGCCTTCCAGTTCGACGCGATCGATCTGAAGCTGACGCGGCCCTCCGACCAGCGCGACATGGTGCTCTACCTGCCTGACGAGATTCTCGTCGTCGACAATTACGCCGCCAAAGCCTGGATCGACCGTTATGATTTCGAAAAAGGCGGCGTGTCGACCGAGGGCAAAGCCGGCGATATCGCGCCCGAACCCTTTAAGCACACTGATTCCATCCCGCCGAAGAGCGATCATCGGCCCGGTGAATATGCCGAGCTCGTGACCAAGGCGAAGGAAAGTTTCCGCAAGGGCGACCTCTTCGAAGTCGTGCCCGGACAGAAATTCATGGAGCGCTGCGAAAGCAAGCCTTCCGACATCTCCAAGCGGCTGAAGGCGATCAATCCGTCGCCCTATTCCTTCTTCATCAATCTCGGCCATCAGGAATATCTGGTCGGCGCCTCACCGGAAATGTTCGTGCGCGTTTCGGGCCGCCGGATCGAGACCTGCCCGATCTCGGGCACGATCAAGCGCGGTGACGACCCGATCGCCGACAGCGAGCAGATCCTGAAGCTTCTGAATTCGAAGAAGGACGAATCCGAACTGACCATGTGCTCCGACGTCGACCGCAACGACAAGAGCCGTGTGTGCGAGCCCGGCTCGGTCAAGGTGATCGGCCGCCGGCAGATCGAGATGTATTCGCGCCTCATCCACACGGTCGATCATATCGAGGGACGGCTGCGCGACGACATGGACGCCTTCGACGGTTTTCTCAGTCACGCCTGGGCGGTCACCGTCACCGGCGCCCCGAAGCTCTGGGCGATGCGCTTCATCGAGAGCCGTGAAAAGAGCCCGCGCGCATGGTATGGTGGTGCGATCGGCATGGTCGGCTTCAACGGCGACATGAACACCGGCCTGACGTTGCGCACTGTGCGCATCAAAGACGGTATCGCCGAGGTGCGCGCCGGTGCGACGCTGCTCAACGATTCCATCCCTGAGGAAGAAGAAGCCGAAACAGAACTGAAGGCCTCTGCCATGCTTTCCGCCATCCGCGACGCCAAGACCGGCAATTCCGGCAAGACTCAGCGCGACGTCGCAAGCGTCGGCAAGGGAGTCAGCATCCTGCTCGTCGACCATGAAGACAGCTTCGTCCACACGCTTGCCAATTATTTCCGCCAGACGGGGGCGACCGTTTCGACCGTGCGCACGCCGGTGCCGGAGGAAATCTTCGACCGGCTGAACCCGGACCTCGTCGTGCTGTCACCGGGGCCTGGAACGCCTAAAGATTTCGACTGCAAGGCGACGATCAAGAAGGCGCGGGCGCGCAACCTGCCGATCTTCGGCGTCTGCCTGGGGCTGCAGGCGCTCGCCGAAGCCTATGGCGGAGAACTGCGCCATCTGGCACTGCCGATGCACGGCAAGCCCTCGCGCATCCGCGTGCTGGAACCGGGCATCGTCTTCTCCGGCCTTTCGAAGGAAGTGACGGTCGGCCGCTACCACTCGATCTTTGCCGATCCCTCGACGCTGCCGCGCGAGTTCATCATCACGGCGGAGAGCGAGGACGGCACGATCATGGGCATCGAACACGCCAAGGAGCCGATCGCCGCGGTACAGTTCCATCCGGAATCGATCATGACGCTCGGCGGTGACGCCGGGATGCGGATGATCGAAAACGTCGTGGCGCATCTGGCACGCAAGGTGAAGACGAAGGCTGCCTGAGCGTAATTCCCTCGCCCTTCCTGTGTTGCGGGAAGGGCGGGCTTCCACCGAAGAGTTCGGTTGACTTTCTCAAGCAAATCAGAACATTTCAGGAACGATCAATCGGAACCCGTTGCCGTGGCCAGTGAAAAATTCATCGTTCTCCCTTACCGCAAGAACCGCGGCAACCTCGTACCCGGCGAAATGCGCCAGGCATCCAACTCCGTCAGCGCGGAAAAGATCGCTTCGGCGATGGCTGAGCGTTTCGTCGGCGTGGCGGCCTATGCCGTAATTGTTGACGAGGAAACCGGCGACATGTCCTCGCCGCGGCTGCTCGCGCGATATGGCGAGATTGCCGATCTCAACGCCGCCTGAAGCATCTTTCTGCCATGGAGACATCGCTTTACCTGCCCGTCAAAGCCTTCCTGGAGGCGGCCGGTTATGTCGTGAAGGGCGAGGTCGGAAAGTGCGATCTCGTTGGCTTGAGCGATGGCGAGCCGCCGGTCGTGGTGGTCTGCGAACTGAAACTCTCCTTCAACCTCGAACTGCTTCTGCAGGCGGTCGACCGCGCGGCGATGAGCGATGAAGTCTGGATCGCGGCGCGTGTTTCCGCCAAGGGCCGCGGGCGGGAGGCCGACAGGCGTTACCGCGACCTCTGCCGGCGGCTCGGTATCGGCATGCTCGGCGTCTCCGATGGCGGCGAGGTCAGCATTATCGTCGGTTCCATTTCACCGATGCCGCGGACCAACCCAAAAAGGCGCTCGCGCCTCGTCAGCGAGCACAAGCGCCGCCGTGGGGATCCTGCGGTCGGTGGTGGTTCGCGAGCGCCGATCATGACCGCTTATCGCCAGCAGGCACTGCTCTGCGCCTCAGCACTCGAACGTGGTCTGGTACGACCGCGGGAGATGAGGGCGCTTGCGGCGAATGCCGGCCCGATCCTGCGCGACAACGTCTACGGATGGTTCGAGCGTGTAGAGAAGGGTATCTACGCCCTGACGCCCGCAGGGCAGGCCGCGCTCTTGCGCTGGCCGCAACCTGTCCTTTCCGACCCGGCCCCTTGAACCGCCCGGCACCCGCCATCGGAGGTTACGCAGCTCTCAATCGGGGAGGCACCGCCTGTGAACGACGTTTCATTCCCTTTGACAAACCCTCCTTCATCGCCCATATCACCCTCAATCTGAACCGCCTTCGCGATCGTCGCGTGGGCGGTTTTGCGTTTAAACGGCTTGAGAGCTGCAATTCATTCGCAACCGCAGGGGGACGATATGAGTGACAACGGCGACCTTACGGTTCGGACGCTGGCGATGTGGGGGATACCGCTGTCGCTTGGCGTCATGGGCCTAAAGATGGTGGCGTGGTGGGTCACCGGGTCGGTGGCGCTGCTGTCGGACGGCCTCGAATCGACGGTCAACGTCGTTGCCGCCTTCATCGCCTTTTTCGTCATTCGCTATGCGCAGAAGCCGGCCGATCACGACCATCCCTTCGGCCATCACAAGGCGGAATATCTGTCGGCCGTTACCGAGGGCGTGCTGATCGTCGTCGCCGCACTGTTGATCGTCAACGAGGCGGTCGGTTACCTCGCCGAGCCGCGCATGCTCGACGCACCTGTGCTCGGCCTTGCGATCAATGTCGCGGCCGGCGTCATCAATGCGGTCTGGGCGCGGCTGTTGATCCGGACCGGGCGCAGGTATCGCTCGGCCGCACTTGCCGCAGACGGGCAGCATATCATGTCCGATGTGGTGACCTCAGTCGGCGTGCTCGTCGGCCTGCTGCTGGCGCTGGCGACGGGTTATGCGATCTTCGATCCGGTGCTTGCCATTCTCGTCGCCGTCAACATCCTTTATCAAGGCTGGAGGGTGATCTCACAATCGATCGGCGGGCTGATGGATCAGGCGGTCGAGCCGCAGGAGGAGGAGGCGATCAAGCAGGCGATCGCTACCCACGCGGCGGGTTCGATCGGCGTGCACGACCTGAAGACGAGGCGGGCGGGTACCGTGACCTTCATCGATTTTCATATGGTGGTGCCAGGCGGCATGTCGGTACGCCAGGCGCATGATATCTGCGACCGCCTTGAGGATGCCATCAGGGCGGTGCACGAGGGCGCCACCATTGCAATTCATGTGGAGCCGGAGGGCGAAAAGGCTCACGGCATCCGCGTCAAGGTCGTCAAGGAGGCATGATGCCGAATACCGATACCTCCAGCCTGTCGATGCTGGGCCAGCAAACCGAAACCGCGCGGTCGCCGGAGGCGGCGGTGCTTGAAAAAGTGCCGTCCAACCATGCCGGCACCGATTACGTGGTGCGCTTCACCGCGCCGGAATTCACCTCGCTCTGCCCGATGACCGGGCAGCCGGATTTCGCCCATATCGTCATCGACTACATTCCCGGCGAATGGCTGGTGGAATCGAAGTCGCTGAAGCTCTTCTTGCATTCCTTCCGCAATCACGGCGCTTTTCATGAGGATTGCTCGATCTACATTGCCAAGCGCATCGTCGAGCTGCTCGATCCCAGGTGGTTGAGGATCGGCGCCTACTGGTATCCGCGCGGCGGCATTCCAATCGACGTGTTCTGGCAGACGGGCACGCCGCCGGAAGGGGTGTGGCTGCCGGAGCAGGGCGTCGCCACCTATCGCGGGCGCGGGTGAGCTGCGGTCGGGCGAAGCCCGAGCAATCGATCCAGTGAATCGATTGCAGCAGCGAACGCCCTGAGCTTAAAGCGAAGGGCCGGGCAACAGTGCGGCAATGCGAAACCAACTGCCGCCCATTTCTGCCTAATAAACCTCACACGTCCGTGACGTCGCCACCGGATGAGTCGTCGGCAGAATCGTCGCCGCCGTCGTAATCGGCCTGCTGCACATTGGCATTGTCGTTGTCATCGGCAGCGTTGTCCGAGGCCTGGCTTGTGTCGTCATTGCCGTAATAGTTGTTGATGACGGTTTCCTCGGTGGGAGCACTGGCATTGCCGAAGGGGTTTGCGCCGAAGGGCGAGCCCCAGCCGAGCGAGGACATGTGATTGCCGAAGATGCCGCTCAGTGAATTGGCAAGCAGCATGCCGCCGGCAACGCCCGCTGCCGTGCCGAGCGCGCCGCGCAGGAAGCCGCCGCCGGCCGAAGGCGCAGAGGCCTGCTGGGTCCAGGGGCCAGTCGGCTGCTGCTGCGGCTGGCGGGCATCGCGGTCGTAGCCGCGGGGTTCGTCATAGGCGCGTGATTGCTGGCCCCAGGGACCAGAAGCGCCAGGGCTGGACGGAATGGGTGCTGGCTGCTGCGTCTGGGTGTTGCCGAAGATCGAGCTCAGGAAGCCGCCGCCCTGTTCGGCCTGGCGGTGATCGTTCGCGCCGGCTTCCAGCTGGCGGACATGCTCCTCGAGCTCCTTGATATGATTGGCCGCCGCCTCCAGCCCCTTTTCCTGAACGATGACGGCCTGGGCAAGATAATAGGTGGCCGAGGGCTGCTCGCGCGTCGCCTGGTCGATCAGGGCCTCGGCGTCGCGGTCGCGCGGCTGGGCGGCCGCGGTGCGCACACGATCGAAGAGGGCAGTCAGCAATTGGCGTTCTTCGGGTGACATGTCCTGTCTCCTGTTGCTCCAGAGCGCTCCCGTGTCCGACCGGACGCATTAAGAACGCTCGATGATTTTTTCGGTGCAGCTTTCGCTGCGTGAGGTTGAGGTAGGAACCGATTTAGGCTTTTCAAAGCCTTTGCCCGTTACAATTCAGTAAGGCTTGCAGAACGACGCGCGGCTTCTTAAGGATATCTCCATCGCTTCGGTGCCTTGTGTTTTTCCCACATTGTTTTAGGCATTGAGTCGCACTATGTGCGGGGAAGCCGAATTCATCTCCAAGAGGTTCGAATGAACGACGAAGACCAGGACGACAAGACGAAGGAACTGCCGCTCGGCAAGGAAACGGAGGCGAATCTTTTCAAGTCGCGTTCGATCTTCATCTACGGACCGATCAATCAGGAATTGGCGCAGAAGGTCTGCTCGCAGCTCGTGGCGCTTGCTGCGGCCAGCGACGAAGACATCCGCATCTATGTCAATTCGCCCGGCGGCCACGTCGAATCCGGCGATTCCATCCATGACATGGTCAAGTTCATCAAGCCGAAGGTCTGGATGATCGGCACCGGCTGGGTCGCCTCGGCCGGCGCGCTGATCTATGTCGCCACTCCGAAGGAGCGGCGCCTGTGCCTGCCGAACACCCGCTTCCTGCTGCATCAGCCCTCCGGCGGCACGCGCGGCATGGCATCCGATATCGAGATCCAGGCGCGCGAGATCATCAAGATGAACGACCGCCTGAACAGGATCATGGCTGAGGCCACCGGTCAGCCGCTCGACAAGATCGCCAGGGATACCGATCGCGACTACTGGCTTTCGGCCGAAGAGGCGAAGGATTATGGCCTCGTCTCGCGGATCGTGACGTCGCAGGCCGATATCTGAGTTCTCTCATTCAAAGCTGCTAAGAACCCGCCCTTGCCTGCAGATCTCAGGTGAGGGCGGTTTGCTTTCAGCAGTGCTTGAGTGGAGATAGCACTCCTATCGGCGAGGACTGAACGGAAAGGCCTGAATCCGGACTTGCGCCTGCGGCAACCATCATGCTCCATGCGCCGTTCTTACAGTCCAAGAGTCCCGCCATGCACAAAGATTTTTCCGTCCAGGCCCTGTTCATGGGGCTGCTGACCGCCTTCGTCGGTTCTGCCAGCTCGTTTGCCGTCGTGCTGCACGGGCTCGAAGCGGTCGGTGCGACGGATGCGCAAGCGGCTTCGGGGCTGATGGCGTTGTCGATCTCCATGGGCGTTTGCGCGATCGTGCTCTGTGCCTTGACGCGATTGCCGATCAGTATCGCCTGGTCGACGCCCGGCGCCGCGCTGCTGGCAAGCACCGGGGCAATCGACGGCGGCTTCAATGCGGCGGTCGGCGCATTTCTGATCTGTGCTGCGTTGATTGTCGTCGCCGGACTTTTCAAGCCGCTCGGCCGGGCGGTTGCCGCCATTCCTGCGCCGCTCGCCAATGCGATGCTATCAGGCGTGCTGATCGGCCTCTGCTTCGCGCCGGTGAAGGCGATCGGCTTCAACCCGCTCCTCGGCCTGCCGATCGTCGTCGCCTGGATCGTCGTCGGCGCCTTCAAGCGGCTGTGGGCGGTACCGGCAGCGCTCGCTGCCTTCGTGCTGGTGTTGGTCTTTGGCGTCGATATTCCCGACGGTGCACTGAGTTCGCTCGAACGGTCGCTGGTGCCGACGGCGGAGATCATCTGGCCGGTGTTCAATCTTGCCGGCCTTGTCTCAATCGCGCTGCCGCTGTTCATCGTCACCATGGCCTCGCAGAATATTCCGGGTATCGCGGTCCTGAAGGTCAATCACTACGATCCGAAACCCGGTCCGCTCTTTGCCGTCACCGGCTTTTTCTCCCTGCTGTCGGCGCCGTTCGGCGGCCATGCTGTTAATCTGGCGGCAATCACCGCGGCGATGTGTGCCGGACAGGATGCCCACGCCGATCCGAAGAGGCGCTATTGGGCGTCACTGATCGCCGGCGTCGGCTATGTCATCCTCGGGCTGCTCGCTGGCGCGGTGACTGCCTTCGTCGCCCTTGCGCCTCCCGTCCTGATCGAGGCGGTGGCAGGGCTGGCACTGGTCGGCGCCTTCTCCTCCTCGGCGATGTCGGCCTTCCAGGCCCCGGAGTCGCGCGAGGCGGCGGCGATCACCTTCCTGGTCACCGCCTCAGGCGTTTCCTTCGGCGGCATTTCCGGCGCTTTCTGGGGCCTGATCGCGGGCGGGCTGATGCTGGCGCTGGCGCGGCTGGTGAGTGTTTGGAAAGATCGAAGCCAGCCGCGATAGCGGAATGTCATTGCGCCATCGGCCGCCAAAAGCCTGGCAAGGGCTTGCCAGTTCCACCGCCCGAGGTTATAAGCGCGGCCATGAAGACCACTGGCGCCAGAATTTCTGACACGATTGCACGCGGCCGCATCGCCCTGCGTGACAATACGCGCGCCCTGACCTCGCTTCTTCTCCTCGGCCTTACGCGCGGTTGCCGGGTCCTTTGAGGAGCGCCCGGCGGCCGAAGGCCCGCCCGGCCATCGCTCCTCGCGACTCACTTTCAAAATTGAACTAATGACCGACAAAGGTCCGCATTTGTATATCGCCAAGCCTGATACGATCGGCTAAGAGCGGGCAAATGCCGGGACGAGGAGACGATACGATGGACGCGAAGACGCAATCCTCACTGAAGGCCGCCCCCGCAAAAGGCATGTCCGACGCTGCAAAAGGCATGCCCGACGCTGCGGTGAAATACCGGGCGTATCCGCAGGTGAACATTCCCGACCGCACCTGGCCGACGAAAACCATCACCAAGGCGCCGGTCTGGTGCTCGGTCGACCTGCGCGACGGCAACCAGGCACTGGTCGACCCGATGGGCCACGATCGCAAGGCGCGGATGTTCCAGCTGCTGCTGGAGATGGGCTTCAAGGAAATCGAGATCGGTTTCCCCTCGGCCTCGCAGACCGACTTCGATTTCGCCCGCTGGTGTGTCGAAGAGAGCAACGTGCCCGCCGACGTCTCCCTGCAGGTGTTGGTGCAGTGCCGCCCGGAACTCATCACCCGCACCTTCGAGGCGCTGGAAGGCGCAAACCGGCCGATCGTGCATTTCTATAACTCGACCAGCGAGCTGCAGCGCCGCGTCGTCTTCGCCAAGGATGTGCAGGGCATCAAGCAGATCGCCGTCGATGCCGCCAAGATGATCACCGACATGGCCGCCAAGGCGGGCGGTGGTTATCGTTTCGAATATTCGCCGGAGAGCTTCACCGGCACCGAGCTCGAGGTGGCTTTGGAAATCTGCAATGCCGTCATCGAGGTCGTCAAGCCGACGCCAGATAACAAGCTGATCATCAACCTGCCGTCCACCGTCGAGATGGCGACGCCGAACGTCTATGCCGACCAGATCGAATGGATGTGCCGCAACCTCGACAATCGTGACAACCTGATCGTTTCGCTGCATCCGCATAACGACCGCGGCACAGGGATCGCCGCCGCCGAACTGGCCTTGCTGGCAGGCGCCGACCGCGTCGAAGGCACGCTCTTCGGCAATGGCGAGCGCACCGGCAATGTCGACATGGTGACGATGGCGCTGAACATGTTCACGCAAGGCGTCGATCCCGAAATCGACTGCTCGAACATCGGGCGCATCAAGGAAGTGTTCGAATATTCGAACCAGATGGCGATTTCCGAGCGTCATCCTTACGTCGGCGAGCTGGTCTATACGGCCTTCTCAGGCTCGCATCAGGATGCGATCAATAAGGGCATGAAGGCGGCGCAGGTCGCCAACCATCCCGTCTGGGAAGTCCCATACCTGCCGATTGATCCGCGCGATGTCGGCCGTTCCTATGAGGCGATCATCCGCATCAACTCGCAGTCCGGCAAGGGCGGCATCGCCTATATTCTGCAGCAGGATTACGGGCTGAACCTGCCGCGCAACCTGCAGGTCGAGTTCCGCGAGGATATCCAGCGTATTACCGACGTAGAGGGCAAGGAGCTTCCTTCGAAGCGGATCTACGACCGTTTTATCGAGCGCTACGTGACGCAGCCGAGCGCGCGCCTCAAATTCGTTGACCACCACACCTATCCCGATACCGAGCACAAGGGTCAGCGGATCGTGGCGGCTGAGATCACCGACAATGGCGAGATCAAGCGCATCGAAGGACGCGGCAACGGCCCGATCGACGGCTTCATCAACGCGCTGTCGCATTATCTCGGCATCGAGATGTCGGTCGAGGACTATTCCGAACATTCGCTGCAGCACGGCTCGAACGCGGCAGCGATCTCCTATGTCGAGACTTCCTATCCCGGCGGCAAGCTGTTCGGAGCCGGCGTCAATACCAACATCGTCGCGGCATCGCTGGAAGCGATCGTCTCGGCGGCAAACCGCGTGCTCGAGGTGAAGGCCGGCAAGGCCTGATCTTAAGAACTCAGGCCGCGATCGATGCGGCTTGAAATGAATTGGAGCTAAAGCGCGTCGCATCAAACTTGATTCATGCGACGCGCTTTAGCTCTTTGTTTTTGTATGTCGTTATCCCGCTGCGCAATTCCGGGCGAGATGCATCAGGGCGCCGTCAGATCGCGGTAGCGATTTTCATTGCGAGCTGGCCGAGCGTCGCTTCGGCGGAGGGGCCGGCAAGCACGTAGGACGTGCCGGCATTGTGCCAGGTCACGAGGCCGATCTCGTCCTTGATCGTTTCCTTGAAGTCGTCGGTCTCCGGTGGCTGCGCGTCCTTGCGGAAGCAGATGGAGATTACGTCGCCGTCGGCGTTGGAATAGACGAGCTGGCCGACAGGGCGGCTGTCGCCGAGGATGACGCGGGCGCCCTGGAAGGTCCAGGCTTCGCCGCTGAGATCCGGCACGCGGAAGGGCACGCCGATCGCGGTCGTCAGCCAGCTGGAGATTTCCTCTGCCTGCGAGGCGGGCACTTCGACGAGATGACGAGGCTGGCGGATCAGCAGGCGCTGATAGGCTGTGACGTCGCCCAGCCAGTCGCTGGTATTGGCCGGTGCGGTGGCGGAGGTTGTGGTGGCTATTTCGTCGGCATCCGGGGCGGTGCCGACGAAATAGCCGATACCGCAACCGACGGCGAAGAGGATGAGAGCGGCGGCCAGTGCCTGCGGGCCGCTCGGCGCCAGTTTCACATGCGGGCGCGTGGCGCGCTGGGCGATCGGCGTTTTTGGCGGCTGCGTGCTTTTGATCGCGCGGACGAGGGCGAGCGGCACGGGCTCCTTCAGGATATCGTCGAAGCGGTGGCGGCCGAAATCGGCGCCGTGGCGCAGCTTCTCGTGCAGCCGGCGCGTGCTCTCGTCGGTTGCCAGGCGCTGCTCCAGTTCGTGCCGCTGTTCGGGCGAGACCTCGCCATCGAGAAGGGCGGTGAGCTGGGCTTCGAGCGGCAATTTCCTGAGATCGAGCAAATTCAGTACCTGTGGATCGGGTGGGTGCCGGCAAGCCCGGCAAAATGCAGCCTTGCGGTCGCGAGTTGGGAGACGACATTTGCCACCGGCGTGCCCATGATGTCGGCCGCCTGTTGGTAGCTGTGGCCTTCGACGTCGACGAGCAGGAACATGCTGGAAAGACCGTCCGGCATATCGGCGATCATGTGATGGATGCCGTCGGGATCGGCTCCAGCCGAGCGTTCGCGCGCGGCCTCGCGTATATCGGTGACGTTGCCGCGGACGGAAGCCTTCGGCTTGCGCTTGCGGCTGTCGTCGGTCCATTGCTGGCGGGCAAGCGTGTAGATCCAGCTTTCCAACCGGCCTTCACCGCTCCATTGATTGCCCTTGGTGATGGCGCGCTGACAGACGGCCTGAACGAGTTCGTCGGCCACGGCAGCCTCACCCGCGAGCGTGATCGCGAAGCGGCGAAGGCGGGGCAGAAGGCCGACGAGATCACGCCGGAGATCGATGGTCGTTGCGGGTTGACGCATTGTCTATCCAAGAAGCATTCACAATGGTTTCGCGGACGAAGGGTTCGCCGTCGAACGCGAAGCCGGCCTTATCGACGCCGACGATGCCAGTGCTTTATGAAACAAATCTGCTGCACTTCGCAAGCATCCGGCCGTCTTCATCCCCTTTTCTCAAGGGATTTTCGCATTGTTGCCCACAAACCTTGCGTCAATATGTCTTGTAGCCGTTCAAGCTTTGCAGCAGAGCCCGATAGGCCCATGTGCCTTCGCCGCCGCGATCGCGGATTTCGACAAGCTGGACGCGGGCTCCCTGGATATCTCCCTGTTCCACCATCGCCATGCCCATATAGGAGCGGGCGAGGATGTAGTTCTCATCCGCCTGTAGCGCCCTACGATAGTAGGACATGCCGAGCTCCATGCGACCGGCCTTGCGGTTGGCGTAGCCGAGATAGTTCAGGATGCGCGGGTCGTTCTGATTGCGGGCGAGATTGAGCACGGTGATGGCATTGTCATACTGATCGGCATAGGCAAACTCGCGGGCGAACTTATAGAGATCGTCGTCATTGAAGCTGCTCTTCTTCGGATTGACGCATTCCTTCTTGGCCTTGTCCCAGACCTTGCCGCCGGTGCAGGTCTTGGTCGTCTGGGTCTTCGGCGGCGGATTGGTGTCATCGTTGTTGTCGCCGACCGCGAAAGCAGCCGTGGCGATGCCGAAGGCAAAGCCGGCGGCGAGCGAAATTATGGACAGGTGACGGAAAGAAGACGTCATAAGTGTGCTCCGTTCTCAGGCGATGCAATCGCCGGGATTGTACGCTTACCGCTAAAAATACCAAGAGGTTAAGCGGCCGCCATGGTGATTGTTGCGACGATGGCCTGACGTCCTCTCAGATCGGTTCAAGTGCTGGATAAAAGGAGTCCGGAACCGGCGCTAACGCGTGAAAATATCTGCGCTTTCCGACATCACCGCGTCGCCGGCCCTGTTGAGGCTGAAGCGCTCGCCGCTGAGCTCCCAGGCGCCGGGCGAGCCGTCGATGGAGAAGAGGTTGTAGGCGGCAGGCGGCCTGATGCTGCCCGGGCCCTGCGAGGCTGACGCGATGCCGACGACAGGCACTGGCTGCACCTGGCCGCGCAGCCAGTGCAGCGTGTTCAGGTGCGTATGGCCATGCAGCACGAGTTCGGCGCCGCCCGTCGAAATCACGGCGGCGAAGCGGCGGATGCCGATCATTCGTTTGTAAAAGGCCGTGGCGCCGCGGATCGGCGGATGATGGATCATGACAACGCGGAAGAGACCGGCTTCGCCGGCCGCGCGCAGCACGTTGACTGTATCGCGGGCCTGTCGCGCGCCGAAAAAGCCGGAGGCGGCAAAGGGAGGGGTGGCGACCGCTGTCGAGCAGCCGACGATCGCGACTTTGTCGCGGATGCGCAGATAAGGGAAGATATGGCGATCCTCCTGCCATTGCGGCGGGGCGAGATCGCCGCGGACATAATCGTACCAGGCGCGCATCGACTTCTCGTAGGCGCCGGGCACATAGGCGTCATGATTGCCGGGAACGACTGACGTGTTCGCGGGATCGCCGAGCGCGCGCAGCCAGGCAGCGGCGGCGCGAATCTCAATGCCGCTCGCCAGGTTGACGAGGTCGCCGGTGACTGCCAGGTGATCTGCCTGATGGGCGCGGATGTCGTCGAGCAGCAGATCCAGCGTGCTGCCGAAAAGGTGCTTGCGTCGATTTCGATGCCAGTTCACAAAGCCTGTTATGCGTTTTGAAAACAGCTCTTGAATGGAAAGACTGGGCAACGGCCCGAGGTGGACGTCGGAAATATGCGCGAGCTTAAACATGCTACGAGACATAGACCAGCTTATTGACAAATCAAACACATCCGGCGCGATGAAGAGCTGAAACGGAGCGATGGTGGATAAAGAGAAGCGGCCCCCTCACATCAGGCTGGCCTTGCGCCTCCTGCATGTCTATTTCTCCTTCGCCCGCGGCATGACGATGGGTGTCAGGGCTGCGTGCTTCGATGCGGACGGTCGGATTTTCCTCGTGCGCCACAGCTATGTCGGCGGTTGGCATATGCCGGGCGGCGGACTGGAGCGCAACGAGACGGTCGAAGAAGCGCTTGCGAAAGAGCTGCGCGAGGAGGGCAACCTCAGGATCATCGGCAAGCCGCAGCTGGTGCAGGTCTATTTCAACACCACCAACACCCGCCGGGACCATGTCGTGTTCTACCGGGCGAGCGTCGAGCAGACGGCGCCACGCTCACCGGACTGGGAGATCTCCGACAGCGGCTTCTTTTCGCTCGACAGTCTGCCCGAGGGCACGACCGAGGCGACACATCGCCGCCTCGCCGAGCTTCGAGGTGAGCAGGAGCCCGACCACCGCTGGTAAGGGTCCCTCAGGCCGCGGTATGCAGCAATTCTAGATGTTAGAGCGTCCTTTGCGCGTCTGAAAAGACGCGCGGCGCAGTAGCGCGGCCATGCGGGCTGTCGAGATCAAGCGCCGGGCCGACGGGAACGATGCCGGTCGGGTTGATCGTCTTGTGGCTGCGGTAATAGTGTTCTTTGATGTGCTTCAGGTTCACCGTTTCGGCAATGCCGGCCGTCTGGTAGAGATCGCGCAGGTAGCCCGACAGATTGCGGTAATCGGCGATCCGGCGGATGTTGCATTTGAAATGGCCGACATAAACGGGGTCGAAGCGCACCAGGGTCGTAAACAGGCGCCAGTCGGCCTCGGTCTGCCTGTTGCCGAACAGGTAGCGGCTGTTGCCAAGGCGGTCGTCGAGCATGTCGAGGGTTTCGAACAGCTTGCCGACGTTTTCCTCATAGGCTTCCTGAGTGGTGGCAAAGCCCGCCTTGTAGACGCCATTGTTGACGGTGTCGTAGACAGTGGCGTTCAGCGCATCGATTTCGGCGCGGAGGTCGTCCGGATAAAAATCGGCCTTCGAGCCTGTCAGTCCGTCGAAGGCGCTGTTGAACATGCGGATGATCTCGGCCGATTCGTTGTTGACGATCGTGGCGGTCGTCTTGTCCCAAAGCACGGGAACGGTGACGCGGCCGGAATAGTGGGGATCGGCCTTGAGGTAGATCTGCCAGAGGGTGTCGGCGCCGAAGAGCTGGTCGCCGGTGGCGCCGTCGCCGATCTTGAATTCCCAGCCGTTCTCGAGCATCAGCGGATCGACGACGGAGACTGAAATCAGCTCCTCCAGCTTCTTTAGCTTGCGGAAGATCAGCGTGCGGTGCGCCCAGGGACAGGCAAGCGAGACATAGAGATGGTAACGCCCGGCTTCGGCCTTGAAGCCGCCGCTGCCGGAAGGGCCGGCCTCACCGTCCGATGTCACCCAGTTGCGGAACTGCGAGGGCTGCCGCTTGAATTGGCCCTTGCTTTCCTTCGTGTCGTACCAGATGTCATGCCAGACGCCGTCCACCAGCATTCCCATGATCTTCATTTCCTTTGGTTGCGTGTCGGGGCCGAAGTTAGCTGAGATAGCGGGGCTTTGCAGGCGGTAAAGGTTGAACAGTGTGTCACGCGGTTTGGGCACTGCATAGTTCCGAGCGCAGAAGCGTGCATTTTGCGTTGGACGGCGGAAATTTTTCCTGCTATCGGCCACTTCACGATTTTAGGATCTTTGCCTGATGTTCATTTCCAGAAACCCGCGACGACGCTGATGCTCCCGAACGCCCAAGGCGTGTTCGAGACCCATCAATCTGTCCATCCGGTTTCTGTCATCATGTACCAGCACGATCTCGTCTACCTCACCGAAGACGCGTCCCATGACGCCGCCATCGAACACATCAATGAGGAAGCTTTCGGTCCGGGCCGCTTCACGCGCGCTGCCGCGCGCATCCGTGAGCAGGGGCCGCATGATCTGTCGCTCTCCTTCATCTGCACCGACAATGGCGAGACGATCGCCTCGGTGCGCATGACGCCGGTGCTGGCCGGCACGGTGAAGGGTCACCTTCTCGGCCCGCTTGCCGTCCGTCCCTCCCATAAGAACCAGGGCATCGGTCGCGAACTGGTGCGGATCGCGGTGGAGGCGGCAAGACGCAAGGGCTCGGAAGCCGTGATCCTCGTCGGCGATCCGCCCTATTACGGCCCGCTCGGCTTCGAGAAGGTCACATATAATGCACTTTCCTTTCCAGGACCCGTCGATCCCGGCCGTGTGCTCGTCGTTCCGATGGCTGAGGGCGTACACGAACGGCTGAAGGGCGCAATTGCCTGGCATGGATGATCAGAGGGTTTTCCGGAGGAAGCTGCGGTTACGACCTTCCGGGAAATCCTCGAGCTCGCCGAAGACTTCATAACCCTGACGCAAATAGGCACTGAGAGCCAGCGGGCTGAAGGTGTCGATCCAGGCGCCGCGGCAGCCGCGCGCCTTGGCCTCTTCTTCCGCCTTTGCAAGGATCTTGCCGGCGAGACCGGTGCCGCGCAGCGTGTCGGGAATATAGAGCATCTGGGTGAAGAGCCAGCCCCAGGCGGTGAAGCCCGACAGGCCGCCGGTCACCTTGCCGTCGGTATCACGGATGAGAACGGTGAGCGGCCGGCGATCGGAGGGGCCGACATCGCTGGTGTTGAAGGCCGAGAGCGCATCGGTGATCGCAGCCAGTTCCTCCGGCGAGGGTGAAGCGGTCAGCTCGAATTCCGGCATGCGATTATCGCCCTTCGCGCCACCACATGGTTCCGAAGGCTAGCAGCAGGATGCCGACGCCGGCGAAACCGGCAAAGAGCGGCAGCGTGTTGATGCCCTTCAAGACCGTTTCGCTGGTCATGCGGATCATCATGCGATCGTTGTCGGCGAGGCGGACTTGGCCGCGCACCGGCACGATCGGCGGGACGGTGATCCTGCCATTTTCGTTAGCGACGCGGGTGACGAGACCCTTGCTTCTGTCGGCGGCCGGCTTCAGCACATCGGTCGTCGAGATCATCGCCTTGAATTCAGGTGCGTCGACGGCGCCGATATGAACGAGCGTCGACAGCCTGCCGTTGCGGATTTCGAAGAGGCCGATTTCGTCCATCCTCTTCTCGGCCTTGTAGAGCCCCGGTTCGGATTGGGTGAGCGGCAGGGTTTCAGTCTTGCCTGAGGGATAACGCACGGTGGCGTTGCCCGGATTGTCGCCGATCGTCTGGCGGGTGACTTCAAGTGTCCGGCCGGAGGCGCGCGCCGTCAGCGCTTCTTCCTCGAGCGCCGGCTCCTTCATCAGCCAATGGGCGATACGGCGATAGAGCGAAACGTTCGGCCCGCCGCCTTCGAAGCCGCGTGCCCAAAGCCAGCCCTGATCGGAAAGCAGCATGGCGACGCGACCCTGTCCGGCGCGGTTCAGCACCAGCAGCGGGTGGTTGTCGGCACCCAGCATGATCGTCTCCCCCTGCGGCCGGTCGACATCGACGCTACGGAACCAGCGACCCCAATGCGGCGGATCCTCGCCCGAGCCGTCCAGGCCGCGGGTGACGGGATGCTTGCGGCCTTCCTCGGAGAGGCGGGGATAGAAGGCCTTCTCGATCATCTCTCCGGTGGGCGTCGCGGGCAGGACCGAGGAAAGGGGCGTCAGTGCAATGGAATCCGGGCCGGCATGCTCGGGACCGGCTGCGATCAGCAGCGCGCCGCCGTTTTCGACATATTGCGCGATGTAATCGTAATAGAGCAGCGGCAGCACGCCGCGGTGCTGGTAGCGATCGAAGATGATCAGGTCGAAATCCTTGATCTTGTCGACGAAGAGTTCGCGCGTCGGAAAGGCGATCAGCGATAGCTCGTTGATCGGCGTGCCGTCCTGCTTTTCCGGCGGGCGCAGAATGGTGAAGTGAACGAGGTCGACGGAGGCATCGGATTTCAGCAGGTTACGCCAGGCGCGCTCGCCGGCATGCGGCTCGCCGGAAACGAGAAGGACGCGAAGATTCTGGCGGATGCCGTCGATGACGTGAACGGCGCGGTTGTTGGCGGTGGTGACCTCGCCGGGGAGCGCTGCAACGGCGAATTCAAGCACGTTGCTGCCGCCGGCGGGCACCTTGAAGGAAAAGGGCGTATCCTGGCCGGGCGTCGCCTGCAGGGTGGCGATCTCGTCACCATTCAGCTTCACCGTGACATTGGCCGTGCCACCGGGGCTTGGGCCGTCGTCGAAGACGCGCAGAACGACCTGCTGCTCCTCGTTGACGATGCCGAAGCGCGGCCCCTTGATGACTTCGATGCGGCGATCGAATTCGTTGGCCTTGCCGGTCACGAGGCCATGGATAGGCGCATCGAAACCGAGCGCCTGATTGGCGGCCGGAACATCATGGACTTCACCGTCGGTCAGCATGATAGCGCCGCCAATGCGGGCAGGCGGAACATCGGCGATGTTTGCCGACAGCGCGTCGAACAGGCGCGTCGACGGTACGTCGGAATTGACGTCGCCTTCGACGTCGACGAAGCGGGGCTCTATCTGGGGGAAGCGGGCGAGCTGTCCCTTCAAGGCCGCAAGCGCATCGTCGGTCATCTTGACGCGATCGGGTGTCTGCTGGCTCTGGCTTCGATCAACGAGAACCGGGACGATCGTCGACAGTTGATCCCTATCCTCCTGCAGCAGCACAGGATTGGCAAGGGCGGCCAGCATGGCGAGAGCTGCCAGTGTTCTGATCCAGGCGCCGCGAATGCCGCGCCAGATCGCGAAGGCAGCGATGATGGCGCTGACGGCGGCCAGTGCGGCTAGAATCGGCCAAGGCAGGAAGGGCGAAAAGTCGAAGGTCATCTCATTGTCCTAACCGTTCGAGAAGGTCGGGAACATGGACCTGGTCGGTCTTGTAGTTGCCGGTCAGCATGTACATCATGATGTTGACGCCGGCACGGTAGGCATATTCGCGCTGCGCTTCATCGGACGGCACGGTCGGCAGCATCGGCACGCCGCTGTCGTCGATTGCCCAGGCGCCGGCGAAATCATTGCCGGTGATCAGGATCGGCGAAACGCCGTCGGCCGTCGCAGCAGATTTTTCGGTCGCTTCGCGGCCGCCCTGCCGAGCCTCGATCCAAAGCGGGCTGCCGGCGTAACGACCGGGAAAGCTCGACAAAAGATAGAAGGACTTCGTCAGCACGTGATCGGAGGGCACCGGTTCCAGCGGCGGAATGTCGAGATTGGCGAGGATTGCCTGCAGCCTCTGGCCGTTGGCGCTGACATTGCCGCCATTGTCCAATGCGCTGATCTGATCGCGGGTATCGAAAAGCACGGTGCCGCCGTTGCGCATATAGGCATCGATACGGCTGATCGCCGCCGTCGACGGCATCGGCGCCGTTGCCGAAACCGGCCAGTAGATGATCGGATAGAAGGCGAGCTCGTCTTTGGTGAGGTCGATGCCCACGGGCGGCGCCGGCTCCAGCGTCGTGCGGAAAGTCAGGAACTGGGTGAGGCCCTCGAGACCGCGCTCGGATATATCGTCCACGTCCTGTTCACCGGTGACGACATAGGCGAGGTGCGTGTTGTCGAGCCTTTGCAGGATGAGGTCGTCGCCGGGCTGGGAGTCGTTGGCATGAAGCGTGCCGGGCTGGATGAGAAAGACGGCACTGAGCGCAATGGCGATCATCGCCGCTGTGCGGGTAGCCGGGCGTAGTCGCGAGAAGGCGCCATTCATGAACAGGACGACCAGGCTATCGGCCAGCAGCAGCAGAAAGGCTGCGAGAAAAAACGCGGGCTTTGCCGACCAGCTTTCGCCGCCGATCAGGCCTTCGTGCACGGCACTGGTTCCCGTTGTGTCGAGTGGCGTCAGTTCGGTGTTCTCGGGCAGGACGTTCAGCGAGGTGAAACCATCTTCCGAACCATAGAGCCCGGGCGGATTGTCGAAATTCGCCGTCGATTCGGCTCCGGCCTGTGGAATGAGCGGCCGCGCCGAACCCGTCTCGGAGACGAGCGTGCCCTTGGCCGTCAGCATACGGAATGGCGGCAGGGTTTCAGCGACACGCGCATTGCCGCGCGCCTCCGACGTCACGCCGCCCGAGCGCGATATCTGCAGGAGGTGGCGCAGCATGTCGACGAAAGTGCCCGAGATCGGCAGATCGGACCAAGTCGCTTCCGCAGTGACGTGAAACAGAACGATCTGTCCGGAGGCGAGCTGCTTCATCGTGACGAGGGGCGTGCCGTCAGCCAGGCTCGCCCAGGTGCGTTCGGCAAGATCGGGCGTCGGTTCGGCAAGGACCTGCCGCTTAACGACGACATCGGCGGGACGCGCGATGCCTGCGAAAGGCCCGAAATTCGGAAATTCGGCAAGTGACTGCGGCTCGCTCCAGGACAATGTGCCGCCCAGCGCCCGTTCTCCCTGGCGCAGGATGACGGGGATCAGCGGATCGTCCGCAGGGGCTGCGGCCATGCGCGGGCCAGCGAAACGCAGGAGCATACCGCCATTCGAAATCCAACGCGTCAGAGGTTCGTAGGTGTCCTCGGGCAGCCGGCCGATATCGGCCATGATGATGATGGAGGGGTTGCTGGCGAGAAGTTTCGGAATGGCGATCGAAAGATCGGAATCGGCCGGTTGGATCAGATCCGCGTAAGGCTGCAGCGCCCGCTGGATATAATAGAGCGGCGAGAGCAGCGGTTGAAATTCATCCCCACCTCCACCGGACAGCAAAACGACGCGGCGGCGCCTGAATGCGTCGTCGAGAAGGTGGACGGCGCCTGCTGTCGCGGCGTTATCGACGCTGACGCGGGCGAAATCGTTGCGCATCTCGAAGGGTGCAGTGATCGAACTCGTCGCGACACTCTGGCCTGGGGCGAAATCCACCCTGCCGTTGGCGATCGAGCGGCCCTGGGTATCGACGGCGTTCAGCGCCACGGATGCGGCATGCGAGCTGTTGAGCCGTGTGACCTTGACGGTCATGGCATCAGCCGCATTGTTTGCCGCGGTAATCGCGACCGTTCGTGCAGCATCGCCTTCGATCAGGCGGAGATCGGCGGGCTGGAGTTCGGCGAGCCTGCGCACCGTCGCGTCGTCGGCCCTGGCGGCGGCGCCGTCGGCCAGGAAGGCGAGGGTGCCGGGCTTGATGCCGTTCAGCGCTGCGCGCAACGCCTGGAAGGCGCGCTCGCGGTCCGGCACGAGCGGTCGCGGCTCGGCAGCGCTCAGCTTGTCGCGGGCGGCAGCGGCGCTACCTGGTACGGCGTCGTTGGTCGGATCGGCGGTGAAGGCGATCGATACGGGTGTGCCGGCGGATTCGGCGTCGTCTATCAGCGCGTCAGCCGTCTGGATGCGGCGCTCCCAGTCGGGCGCGGCCGCCCAGCTGTTGTCGACGAAGAGGACGAGCGGGCCACCGGATGCGAGCGAACTGGTGCGCGGATTGAAAACCGGATCGGCGATCGCAAGGATGATGGTGGCGGCGAGCAGCATGCGCAGCAGCGTCAGCCACCACGGGCTCTGCGCCGGAGTCTCCTCGCGCTTCAACACGGAGGCGAGGATCTTCAGCGGCGGGAAGACCTCGGTCTTCGGACGTGGGGGCGTCAACCGCAGCAGCCACCAGATGACGGGCAGGGCGACGAGTGCGCCGAGAATGGCGGGAAAGGCGAAAGCGAAGGGAAGGGCGGTCATAGCTGCCCTCCATGCGTTGCCTTGGCCGGCATGCCGGACAGATACATGTGCACCGCAACCAGCGCCTCCGACGCCAGATGATCGGTGCGGTGGGTCGCAAAAGTCCATCCGAGATGGCGCAGCGACTGGCCGAGGCTGTCCCTGCGGGCGAGGTAGGCGTTGCGATAGGCATCGCGGATGTGTTCGGCGCGGCCGGAGATAAGCTTGGCGCCGCTCTCCGGGTCGGTGAATTCGGTGCGGCCGCTATAAGGGAATATCTCCTCGGCGGGATCTGCTATCTCGACCACGTGGCCGCGCAGGCCGCGGCGGGCAAGTGGGCCGAGGCGTTCCATGATCGCCGGCGCATCATCGAGGAAATCGCCGATGAGGACGAGGTCACTCCAGCCGCGGATCATCGCCGTTTCCGGCAGGCCGCCGGTCAGCGGCGTATGCATGAGCGCAGCCGCAAGGCGCTCGGCGGCGTTGCGGGCGGAGGCGGGTTCCATGATGCCGGGGCAGCCGATGCGCTCGCCGGAGCGGGCAAGGATTTCAGCCAGCGCCAGCATGACGACCAGCGCGCGGCTTTCCTTGGAGACGCTGCCATAGCTCGACTTGTACATCATCGAGGGCGACATGTCGCACCAGAGCCAGATGGTGTGGGCCGCCTCCCATTCGCGCTCGCGCACATAGGTATGGTCGTCGCGGGCGGAGCGGCGCCAATCGATGCGCGACAGGCTTTCGCCCTCGGCATAGGGACGGAACTGCCAGAAATTCTCGCCGATGCCGCGTTTGCGACGGCCATGCCAGCCGGCGATCACCGTGTTGGCGATGCGCTTGGCTTCCACCAGGCAGTCCGGCACCAGGGCGGCCCGCTGCCTGGCGCGGGAAAGGGCATCGCTGCCGGGTGTCGGGTTGACGATCTGTCCGATAGATGCCACGCGTCCGGCTTCCTTATCCCTTTGCCTGCTTGACCAGTCCGGCGATGACGTCGCGCACCGACATGCCTTCGGCGCGGGCAGCGAAAGTCAACGCCATGCGGTGCTGGAGAATTGGTTCGGCGAGCGCAAAGATATCGTCGAGCGAGGGCGCGAGACGACCTTCGTAGAGCGCCCGGGCGCGGGCGCAGAGCATCATCGCCTGGCCGGCGCGAGGGCCCGGACCCCAGGCGACGTTCTTGTCGGTCGAGGCATTGCCCTGTCCGGGACGGGCAGAACGCACCAGCGCCAGGATGGCATCGACGACCGTGTCGCTTACCGGCATCTGACGCACCAGGGCCTGAATTTCGATCAGCCGCTGCGCGTTAATGACGGCTTCCGGCCGGGTTTCTCCTAAGCCCGTCGTCTCGAGCAGGATCTGGCGCTCGGCGGCGAGTTCGGGATAGTTGACGTCGACCTGCAGCAGGAAGCGGTCGAGCTGGGCTTCGGGCAGGGGATAGGTGCCTTCCTGCTCGAGCGGGTTCTGGGTGGCGAGCACATGGAAGGGGGCCGGCAGGTCATATCGCTGGCCGGCGATGGTGATGTGATATTCCTGCATCGATTGCAGAAGGGCCGACTGGGTCCGCGGCGAGGCGCGGTTGATCTCGTCGGCCATCAGCAGCTGAGCGAAAACAGGGCCCTTGACGAAGCGGAAAGAGCGGCGTCCACTGTCGTCCTGGTCCATCACCTCGGATCCGAGAATATCCGAGGGCATCAGGTCCGGGGTGAACTGAATGCGATTGGCGGCGAGGCCGAGCACTTCGCCGAGCGTCGTTACCAGTCTGGTCTTGGCAAGGCCGGGAACGCCGACGAGCAGAGCATGACCGCCGGACAGCACGGCGAGAATGGTGTTCTCGACGACGCTTTCTTGACCGAAGATCACCTTCGAGACTTCTCCGCGGATGGCGGCGATATCGGAGAGCGCCTTTTCGGCAGCGGCGACGATCGCCTTTTCATCGAGGCTGGCTTCGGTCTTCATCATACTCATGGGCATCTCCAACGGCTGAAATCATTCGGCAGCGAATCGGCGGACTTATACATGTGCCTCATACCCGATAGAGTTATGGAGATGTGACGGGCTGACAAGTTCGTTGCGAATGACTATCTCGTGACATCACTTCGTTAAGGACAAACCGGGACGGAAGAATGGCAGCCGAGGAAATCAGCGGACAGGCGGATGCGGCGGGACTTGCTGCGCTAATTTCGCGCGCGTCTGATGAAAGCGGCGGAAAAAAACGTGGGTTACCGCCAGTCGAGCGGTGGAATCCGCCTTTCTGCGGTGACATCGATATGGAGATCAGGGCCGATGGCACCTGGTTCTACATGGGCACGCCGATCGGCCGGCCAGCGCTGGTGCGGCTGTTTTCGACGGTTTTGAGGAAGGATGACGACCAGAAGACCTATCTCGTAACTCCTGTGGAAAAGGTCGGGATAAGGGTCGTCGACGCTCCGTTCATCGCCGTTGAGATGAGCGTGACGAAGGAGCAAGGCCGACAGGTGCTGACCTTCCGCACCAATGTCGGCGATGTCGTGGAGGCGGGAGGAGAGCATCGGCTGCGCTTTGCCATTGCGGGCGAGAATGCCGAACTAAAACCCTATCTGCATGTGCGCGGGCGGCTGGAGGCGCTGGTGTCGCGTGCGGTGATGTATGAACTGGTCGCGCTGGGCGAGATTTTCGACGCGGAGGGGCGGGCGATGTTTGCGATCCGCTCCGGCGGCGAGGTCTTCCCGGTCATGCCGGCCGACGAACTGGATGCTCTTTGCCGATGAATGATGCGATCACCCACCGTTATCCGCTGTTCTCAGCGGCCGAATTCCGCCGCCGCGCGCTCAACCAGAATGGCGGGCCGGTCGATCATGCCTGGCGTGATCACGGGGACCACATCCTCAATCCCGATATCGTGGCCGAGGTCGAGACCTTCAAGCTGCGCGACGCCGCCGTGCTCGTGCCCGTCGTCGACGACGGTGAGGAGGCGCAGGTGATCTTCACCAAGCGCACGGCGACGCTGCGCAAGCATTCCGGGCAGATCGCCTTTCCCGGCGGCTCGATCGATCCTGCCGATATCTCACCGGAAATGGCGGCGATCCGCGAGACGGAGGAGGAGATCGGTCTCCCCGGCTCCTTCGTCGAGACCGTCGGGCGGCTGCCGAATTATCTTGCCTCGACAGGCTTCCGCATCACGCCGGTGCTCGGCGTCGTCACGCCTGGCTTCGCGCTGACGTTGAACCCAACCGAGGTGGACGACGTGTTCGAGGTGCCGCTTTCCTTCCTGATGGACCCGGCCAATCATACCCGCGACCGGCGTGTCATCGACGGCATCGACCGGCATTTCTACCGCGTGCCCTATGAAACCAGAATGATCTGGGGCATCACAGCCGGCATCGTCCGCACGCTTTACGAAAGGCTTTATGCATGACCGGTCTTGCCGACCAAGCATGGTTCCGCGACCCGGCTCTCGGCCGGATCCTGGCACTTCTCAACGGCGACGGTGGGGCCGACGACGGCGAAGCGCGGATCGTCGGCGGCGCCGTGCGCAACAGCCTGATGGATCTGCCGGTCAGCGATATCGACATCGCCACGACACTCAGGCCGGAGGCGGTGATGGAGCGGGCGGCCGAGGCCGGCATCAAGGCGGTGCCGACGGGCCTGCAGCACGGAACGGTGACGCTCGTCATCGACGGCAAGCCCTTCGAGGTGACGACGCTTCGCACCGACGTCGAGACCGACGGGCGCCATGCCGAGGTTGCCTTCAGCACCGACTGGAAGGCAGATGCCGAACGGCGGGATCTGACGATCAACGCGCTTTATGCCGATGCTAGGGGCGAGGTGGTGGATCTGGTCGGCGGGCTTGCCGATATCGAGAGGCGCAACATCCGCTTCATCGGCGATGCGGCAAAGCGTATTGCCGAGGATCATCTGCGCATCCTGCGGTTCTTCCGCTTCTTTGCCTATTACGGCTCCGGACGGCCGGATGCCGAGGGGCTGAAGGCGTGTGCGGCGGCGCGGTCGAAACTGAAGACGCTTTCGGCAGAACGCGTCTGGTCGGAACTGCGGAAGCTGCTCGGTGCTGCCGATCCAGGCAGAGCGCTGCTCTGGATGCGGCAGGTGGCAGTGCTGACGGAAATCCTGCCGGAATCGGAACTATGGGGGATCGATGCCATCCCTTCGCTGGTCGCCACCGAAAAGGCGCTCGGCTGGACGCCCGATCCGCTGCTACGGCTTGCGGCGATCGTGCCGCCCGATGCGGCGCGGCTCGAGGCGCTGGCAGTCCGGCTTAAGCTCTCGAATGCGGAAGCTGCTACCCTCAAGGCCTGGGCAATGGCCGCGCCCGCCAATGACGGCATGTCGTCGGCCGCCTTCGAACGGCTGCTTTACCGCAACGGAGCCGACGGCATCATGACGCGGCTCAAGCTGGCGCTCGGCGTTGCGCGCGGCAAGGCTGAAGGGGATTTCGATGAAATGGCGCGGTCGGCGCGGCTCATCAAGCTCTTGGATCAGGCCGCGAACTGGAAGAAGCCGCAATTTCCGCTGAACGGCGGCGACGTGATGTCGGTCGGCATCGCGTCCGGCCCGCGCGTCGGCGAGTTGCTTGCCGGCCTGGAAAACCAGTGGGTGGAGGAAAACTTCGTTTCCGACCGGGCGGCGCTGCTCGCCCGGCTACTGGAACAGGTGCAATAATCAGGCTGCATTCACCTCATCACGAATGCGAACCTTGATATTGTCTACCATGTTCTCGCGGATCGTGGTTTCGCCGTGAGCGTTTTTCAGGTGCTCGACGGCGCGGCGGACCACCTCGGCGTCGCTGTCTGCCCGTGTATGCCAGGCGCAGCCCGGGACGAGAGTGCCGCATTCGAAAAGTCGCATGGTCTTCTCCTCTGTTCAAAACACAAAGACGATCGCGATCTCACGCGATTTATGAATGTGCGGGGGGAGGGAAGGTTCCGGCCGGCATAGATATGCCGGCCGGTAAAGGCAATGTCAGTCGGGCATCGCCCAGGCTTTGTAGGTATCCGAAAGCTGGCCGGGCAGGTTGCTGTTGGCGGCGGCTGCTTCGTTCTGCAGCTGTTCCGGCGACTTCCCGCCAGCCAATTGCAGCTTGACCTGCTCGATGAAGCAGGACAGCGGCAGATCTGAGCCGCTCTTGGTCCGCAATTTCTCGGCGATGCGCGTCAGAAACTCGGACGTGTCGATCGTGCGGGATGTTTCCTGGACATCCGTGGACGCAGGCGAGCCACTTTGTATCGTCATGACAATCCTCCTCCGATTGTTACGCACATACATATAAAGTTAGGACACGCTTAATTTTCGTGAAGGCCCATCACCTCGAATTTATCGATGAGTATCACAGTGTCATGGCCAACGGACGACGGGGGGCAACGATGAGAGAATGGATTCAACGTTGCCGCCGGTCTTCAGGCCGAAGATCGTGCCGCGATCATACAGCAGATTGAATTCGACGTAGCGGCCCCGGCGGATCAATTGTTCGTCGCGGTCAGCCTCCGTCCACAATTTATTGAAGTTGGTGCGGACGATCTTCGGATAGACCATGGCGAAGGCCCGGCCGATATCGCGCGTGAAGGCGAAATCGGCGTCCCAGCCGCCAGCGTCCTCGCTCGAATGCAGCCAGTCGTAGAAGATGCCGCCAATGCCGCGGGCCTCGCTGCGGTGTTTCAGGAAGAAATATTCGTCGCACCAGGCCTTATAGGCATCGTAATCGGCGACGGCATGATTGCGGCAGGCGATCTCCATGGCCTTGTGGAAGAGCTGGCTATCCTCGTCCTCCTGGGTGCGGCGGCGCGACAGCACCGGCGTCAGATCGGCGCCACCGCCGAACCAGCGGCTGGTGGTGACCACCATGCGGGTGTTCATATGCACGGCCGGGACGTTGGGATTGACGGGATGGGCAATCAGCGAAATGCCCGAGGCCCAGAAACGCGGATCGTCCTTGGCGCCAGGTATCTGCGCCCGGAAGTCCGGAGAGAACTCGCCGTGGACGGTGGAGGTGTGAACGCCGACCTTCTCGAAGACACGGCCCTCCATCATCGACATGCGGCCGCCGCCGCCGTTTTCGCGCCACCAATCCTTGGCGACGAAGCGGCCGGGCTCCTGATCGGAGAGCGGACCTTCCAACTCGTCTTCAAGGGTTTCGAAGGAGGCGCAGATCGTATCGCGCAGTCCTTCGAACCAGTTGCGGGCGGCCGCCTTCTTCTCTTCGATATCTTCAGGCAAGCCGATCGGCAGTTCCGGTCTTTCCATTCGCGCCTCCGGCGGTCGGCATCTCCATAGGAAGCGACTCGCTTATTCTCGATTATCCGCCCCGTTTAGCAGGTGGCGCCGCATCTCGCCAAGCCAAGCAAGGACCGCCAAGCGCTTCCAAGATTCGACTCGCAAATCCCGAATTTCGATACTACCTTTTCTGAAGAGGTAGGTTTGATGAAAAAAGTTCCAGGACCTCCGTCCTTCGACGGCCTGAAACGCAGGATAGCGAGACATCGGGCGGAAACTTCTTCCCGCAGGAAAGACCACTTCGTGCGTGAGACATATTGCCTCGCCCTGATCGACGCACGCGCCAAGGCGCGGGAATGGTTCGACGAATATCCGAAAGCCGCCTACTGGACAGAGGTGGAGAGCTGGCGCCAGCTCGACGGCGACCAGATCGAATTCACCATGCGCCGCCTGCCTTCGGCAGACTGATCCTCACTCCGCGGCGGGCCGCACACGGCTTTCAATCAGCAGGCCACTCTCGTCCATGATCGGATGCGCCACAGAGACAATGTGGGCGTTGACCCGCTTCAGGTCGCGCAGCATGTCGAGATGCAGCGAGCTGGTCTGCAGGCTGTCGGCGCGGCCGTCGCGCAGGCGTTCGAGATGGCGCTCGGCCGACTGCTTCTCCATCCGGCGCACCTCAACCTTTATCTCCATCATCTGCCGCGCGAGATTGAAATCGCGGGTGACGAAGATCGTCTGGGCGACCCGCAGATTGTCGATCGTCAGGTCGAACAGCTTGCGCAGTTCCTGATGACCGTCATCGGAGAATTTCAGGCCAAGCGAGATCTTCTTCGCCACCTGCTCCCGCAAGCCCTTCTCGATGATGTCGCCCATATGTTCGAGATTGATCGCATAATCGATGACGACGATCGAACGGCGGGCGTTCTCGTCGGTGAGTCCGTCGCGGCCGAGCTTCGAGAGATAGATCTTCACTTCCTGCTGCAGCCGGTCGACGCGCTCTTCGAGAGCCGGGATTTCGGCAAGTTTGCTGGCATCATTCTGCTCGAAGGCTTCGGAGACCCTAACCAGCATGCGCTCGATGATGTCGCCGACGCCGAGCACTTCGCGGGTGGCGCTCGCAAGGGCAATGACGGGTGTCGAAAGCTCCTGCGCATCGAGATATTTCGGTGCGTTGTCAGGCTCCGGCTGATCCGGCACCAGCCGGGCCATCAGGGTGGCGAGCGGCCGGGAGAACGGCCAGGCGAGTGCTGCGAGCAGAAGGTTGAAGGCGAGATGCGCGTCGACCGGCAGCTTGGCCGGACCGAAGGGCAGCATCTGGATGAGTTCGGCGCCATAGCCCGCCAGCGGCAGGGCGATGAAGCAGCCGAGCGCGCGCACCGCGAGATTGCCGAGAGTGACGCGCCGCGCCGACACCGGTCCGGACAATGTCGCGATGACAGGTGGGATCGCGCCGCCGAGATTGGCGCCGAGCACGAGCACGATGACGAGTTCAGCCGAGACCAGGCCCGCCGAGGCGAGCGACAGGATAAGCACCACCACAGCCAGGCTCGACGAGGAAAGGAAGGCAAGGCCTGCTGAAAAGAGCAGCGCCACGGGCAGAGCGCCGTCCAGCAGGCCGATGAAGGCGGCGAGAGCCGGAGAGGCGCGCATCGGCTCCGTGGCGAGGCCGAGCAAATGCAGCGACAGCAGCATCAGACCGATGCCGATCAGCGCCGCGCCACCGCCCTGGCGGGCGCTGGAGCGGCCACGGTAAAGCACGATGCCGGTCAGGATCAGCAGCGGAGAGAGCCATTCGATGCCGGTTGCGACGATCCAGGCGGTGATCGCGGTGCCGACATTGGCGCCGAGCAGGACGATCTGCGCCATGCGCGGCTTGATCAGGTCACGTTCGACGAAGGATGCGGTCATCAGCGCCGTTGCCGTCGAACTCTGCAGCGCGATGGTCGCTACCAGCCCCGACAGGAAGGAGCGGAAGCCACCGCGCGTGCCGCTCGCCAGCCCTGTTCTCAGTCGTGCGCCGAAGGCCCTGGACACGCCGTCCTTCACCTGCGCGAGGCCGAACAGCAGCAAGGCCACGGCACCGAACAGGTTGATCATGATGATTGTGGAATCCATTTCTTGTTTTTATTCTTCTTTCACAGCCTGGAGAAGTGGTGCTTTCCTCATAAGGCGTCCAACCCATTGGAATCATGGAGGCTACGCAGTATTTTTGATTGCTCGGCTAATAAATATACGCCGGTTTGACGGATAGACAACGCTATTTTGCGACATATTCATCAGCGGATCCGCAATTCTGCGGGCCTTTGCTCTGCGCGCGCCAGCAGCGGTCAGGCCCAGACCGTCTGGCGCATCGCTTCGCCGACGATCATTGCAGCCGAGACGGCGACGTTGATCGAGCGCTGGCCTTCGACCATCGGGATCAGGATGCGGGCATCGGCCCTCTCATGGACCTGATCCGGCACGCCGGCGCTTTCGCGGCCGAAAAGCAGGATAGCGTCGGGGCAAAAGGCAAGATCGGTGTAGCGGTCCGCAGCCTTGGTCGAGGCAAGGATTAGGCGGCGGCCGGTGGTCAGACGCCACGCCTCGAAGCGGTCCCAGCTGATATGTCGGGTGAGGCTAGCTGTGGCGATGTAATCCATGCCTGATCGTTTCAGGTTGCGGTCGGAGACGTCGAAGCCGGCGGGCTCGATCAGATCGACCGCGAAGCCCAGGCAGGCTGCAAGGCGCAGGATCGTGCCGGTATTGCCGGGAATATCCGGCTGATAGAGTGCCAATCTCAGGTCCGTCATCATGCCCGCTTTTTGGTTTCCGTTTCCACGCGAGAGGCCTAATGCAACCTTGCTTTCGGCGCAACAGGGCGCAGTTTGGCCCGGAAACGTTCAATTTGCGCCATTATTGGGCTGGAAATTTCGCGATTTTCGCGTTATCCATGCATGTCTTCAGTCGCCAGCAGGGAGGGCCGTCATGAATATTTTGCTCGATATGCGCTTTCCCGCCGTGATGCCGTCCAAGGCGACGCGGCGCCGCTAGGGCGCATTTCTTCTTGAATCCCTCTTTTTGATCCATTGTGCGGCTGTTTCAGCCTCGCCCCTTGAACGTTCGGTTCCCATATGTGCTTGCATGCGCTGGGATGGCGCGAAGCCGGGAGCCGGAACGCTGACGTTTCGGAGCAATTTCATGTTTGGCTGGTTCGAACAGCGACTCAATCCCTTTCCAAGCGAGGAGCCCGTTGCTCCGCCGAAGGGTCTCTTTGCCTTTTGCTGGCACTACAGCAAACCGGCGGCGCCATGGCTCGGACTGATGGCCCTGTTGACCGCGCTGATCGCCGTCGGCGAAGTGGCGCTCTTCCAGTTCCTCGGCGACATCGTCGACTGGCTGACCAATGCCGATCGCGCCAACTTCCTGGACAGGGAGGGCCACAAGCTTTTCTGGATGGCGGCGCTGGTGCTGATCGGTCTGCCGCTGACGGCGGGGCTCGATTCTCTGATCATGCATCAGATGATGCTCGGTAACTATCCGATGATTGCACGCTGGCAGATGCACCGCTTCCTGCTGCGCCACAGCATGACGTTCTTCGCCAATGAGTTTGCCGGGCGCGTGGCGACCAAGGTCATGCAGACCTCGCTTGCCGTGCGCGAAACGGTGATGAAGATCCTCGACGTCTTCGTCTACGTTGTGACCTACTTCCTGACGATGATCATCGTCATTGCGGCGGCAGACTGGCGGCTGATGATCCCGATCCTCGTCTGGCTCGCCGTCTACATCGGCATCGTCGCCTATTTCGTGCCGCGGCTTCGCAAGATCGCTGCGACGCAGGCGGATGCGCGCTCGATGATGACGGGGCGCGTGGTCGACAGCTATACGAATATCGCCACCGTCAAGCTGTTTTCGCATGCCGGCCGCGAGGAGGTCTATGCCAAGGAGGGCATGGACGAGTTCCTGCAGACCGTGCACAAGCAGATGCGCAAGGTGACACTCTTCCACATCAGCGTCTATCTGAACAACTGTGTCGCGCTCTTCGTCATCTCCGGTCTGTCGATCTGGTTCTGGCTGAACGGCGCGATCTCGGTCGGAGCCATCGCCATCGCCATCGGACTTGCGATGCGCGTCAACGGTATGTCGCAATGGATCATGTGGGAAGTCTCGGCGCTGTTCGAGAATATCGGCACGGTCTATGACGGCATGGAGATGATGAGCAAACAGCACGACATCGTCGACAAGCCGGGCGCTCCCAGTTTGACGGCGAAGAAGGGCGCGATCCACTACGACCGCATCCGCTTCCACTACGGCAAGAGCAAGGGTGTCATCGACAACCTGTCACTCGACATCAAGGCGGGCGAGAAGGTCGGTCTCGTCGGCCGCTCCGGCGCCGGCAAGACGACGCTGATGAACCTGTTGCTGCGCTTCTACGACCTGGAGAGTGGGCGCATCACTATCGACGGGCAGGACATCGCCGGCGTCTCGCAAGAAAGCCTGCGCTCGCTGATCGGCGTGGTGACGCAGGATACCTCGCTGCTGCATCGCTCGATCCGCGACAACATCGCCTACGGCCGTCCCGATGCCTCGGACGTCGAGATCATCGAGGCCGCCAAGCGCGCCAATGCCTGGGAGTTCATCGAAGGGCTCGTCGACATGCAAGGCCGCGAGGGGCTTGACGCTCAGGTCGGCGAACGCGGCGTCAAGCTCTCCGGCGGCCAGCGGCAGCGCGTCGCGATCGCCCGCGTTTTCCTTAAGGACGCGCCGATCCTGGTGCTCGACGAGGCGACCTCGGCGCTCGATTCCGAAGTCGAGGCGGCGATCCAGGAAAACCTGTTTGCCCTGATGGAGGGCAAGACGGTAATCGCGATCGCTCACCGGCTGTCGACGTTGACGGAGATGGACCGGCTGATCGTGCTCGACAAGGGCCGAATCGTCGAGGCCGGTTCGCATGCCGAACTCGTCGAAGGACGCGGCATCTATGCCGACCTCTGGAACCGCCAGTCCGGCGGCTTCCTCTCCGATCACGCCGAAGAGGCGGAAGAGGCGGCGGAATGATAAAGGGCCCTCCCGGCGGAAGCGGGTAAGGCCTTTTGAATTCCTATCCTGGCTACTTTGTGGTTGCCAACGGTATTGGGGACTGCCGACGGCCGCCCCGTCCATTCACAGGCTGTCGGCCCAGTCGATGACGCGGTCATGTTCGACGAGGATGATGGTGTTGGCGGCGGCGAGGGTGCGCAGCGCGACGATGCGGCGGCGCTCCTCCTGGTCGAGCCAGGCGGTAACGGCCTCGGTGACGATTTCGTCGCGCGGCAATGCCAGGTCGAGAGCCAGGGCATCGAGCCTTTCCGCGAGCGGAAGCGGAATATGCACATCGAGCATTTTCGTTTCCATGGATACTCTCCGGTGAAGTGCGATCGTATCGTCAGATTGTGACGGGTTCGGGGGTAATCAATGGCGATGCCGCCGATGTTATCGTTCATTACCAAAATATAAGGTTGCGTCCGCTTTTCATTCCCTTTGCCGCTCGGCTCAATCCGCCTATATCGCTTCCATGTTCCTGCGCCCCATCCTTCGCCTGTTCGAAACCTGGATCGATCCGTTCGGTCCGCGCGCCAATCTTCAGCCGCCGGGCTCGACGCTCGGTTTCATCCGGTTCTATATCGGCCAGGCGAAGATGCCGTTCGTCGCCATGCTCATTCTCGGCGGCACATCGGCGGCCATCGAGGCCGCACTTTTCTGGTTCGTCGGCCGGCTCGTCGATATCCTTGGCAGTATCAGGCCCGGCGCCGGCTGGAGCGGTCTTCTCGCAGCCCATGGCGGCGAGCTGTTCAGCATGCTCGCGCTCATCGGGCTCGTGCGTTTCGTCGTCGCCTTCCTGATCGCGCTCGTCGATCAGCAGGTGATCACGCCGGGTTTCTACAATCTAGCACGTTGGCAATCCTATCTCCATGTCTCCAGGCAGTCTTTATCGTTCTTCCAGAGCGATTTCTCCGGACGCATCGTTACCAAGGTCTGGTCGGCCGGGCAGGCAACCGGGGATCTCGTCACTTCGCTGATGGAAAGCGTCTGGTTCGTCGGAATTTATGCCGTGACGACGCTGGTGCTCGTCGCCCGGCTGGACTTTTCCCTTGCCGCCGTCGTGCTGTTCTGGCTTGGCGCCTTCGGCCTGCTTGCCCGTCATTTCGTTCCGCGGATCCGCCTTCATTCCCGCGAAACAGCGGAGGCCGGATCGATGCTGAACGGCCGAATGGTCGATTCCTACAGCAACATGCAGACGCTGAAGCTGTTTGCGCGCGACGAGGAAAGCGACCGATACATGCGGCAGGGCTTCGATATCTTTCAGGATACGGTTCTGCGTTTCACGCGGTTCATCACCGGCGTCAGGGCCTCGATGGCGCTGCTCTCCGGCCTGATGATTGTAACGATGGCGGGGCTGAGCGTCGATCTCTGGCTGCGCGGCCTGATCAGCTCCGGTGCCGTGGCATTTTCTTTGGCGCTGGTGCTCAGGCTAAATTTCCTGCTCGGGCGGCTGATGACGCAGTTTAACGGTATCATGCGCAATCTCGGCACCATTCAGAACGCCGCCGAGCTGATATCCCAACCTCTGGGGCTCGTCGATCGGCCGGATGCGAAGAGCCTGCTGATCCGGCAGCCCGGCATCCGCTTCGACAATGTTTCCTTCCGCTACGGCAAGGGTCACCTGCCGGTCGTCGAGAATTTCTCACTGACCATCCAACCGGGCGAAAAGGTCGGGATCGTCGGCCGTTCGGGGGCGGGAAAATCGACGCTGATGAACCTGCTGCTGCGCCTCTACGACATTCAGGATGGTCGCATTCTCATCGACGGCCAGGATATTGCGGCCGTGACGCAGGAATCTCTCAGGATGCAGATCGGCGTCGTCAGCCAGGACACCTCGCTGCTGCATCGTTCGGTGCGCGACAATATCCTGTTCGGACGGCCGGATGCCGGTGAGGAGCGGTTGGTCGAGGCGGCCAGGCGTGCCGAAGCCATCGACTTTATCGAGCGGCTGCAGGATCAGCAGGGCCGTAGAGGTTTCGATGCGCATGTCGGCGAACGCGGTGTCAAACTGTCAGGCGGACAGCGGCAGCGCATCGCCATTGCCCGCGTCATGCTCAAGGACGCTCCGATCCTCGTCCTCGACGAAGCGACGTCGGCCCTCGATTCGGAAGTGGAGGAAGCGATCCAATCCAATCTCCATCGGATCATGGAAGGCAAAACGGTGCTTGCGATCGCCCACCGGCTGTCGACGATTGCAGCACTCGACCGGCTGATCGTTGTTGATCTCGGCCGGATCATCGAGGAGGGCAGCCATGACCAACTGCTTCGCCGCGGCGGGCTCTATGCCGAGCTCTGGGCGCGCCAGTCCGGCGGCTTCCTCGCGGCGGACGAAGACGTGGGCTCAAGGGTCGACGACGAATTCCGCCATGAGGCCAAAATGATTTGAACCGAAACTGTCCCCGATGCGGCGGACCGATTTCAGCCGCAGGGGCGCCCTGCTGAAGACGTGATCAATCGGAATGCCGAAGGCGCCTGCGGCGATCGGCCATGTCGCCGGCTCCAGCGATACCGTGCCCAAGCCTTGGCTGCGCATGAGATACTGCACGTCGGGCGCCAGAATCGACGTGTTGAAATCACCGGCAAGAACGAGCGGTCCCGGCAGTGAGGGAATAATCTCCGTGAGATCTTCGATTTCCAGGCCATGGAATTCGTCGTAATAAGGTTTGGTCAGGTGCGCGGCGAGGAAATTGATCTTCTGGCCGTCGAAGTCGATCGTCGAGATCGTCAGCCGGTTGCGCCAGAGCAGCCCGAGGTTGCGGATGCGAGGTTCGATGAGCGGGCGCTTCGACAGCACCAGCGTATCGCATTCCTGCATGCCGACACCACAGCCGACGTAATAGGGATAGGTCTTCAATAACCGCGGCAGTTCCGACAGCAGCGGTTCGGCCTCCAGGATGCTGACGACGTCGGCACCCGAGGCGATGGCCATATCGGCGATTGCTGCGCCGTTGGCGAAATTATCATTCTCGATATTGAAAGACATCAGCTTGAAGAGGGCCGGGCGGCCTTCGGCGACGGCGGGCTCGACGAATTCGCGCGTCATCACCACACCATGGACGGCAAGGACCGCGGATACGGCGAGCGTCAGCAGCGCATACCAGTGCCGCTTGACGAGAAAGGCTGCGATCGACGCTGCCGCTGCTGCCACCGCCAGATGGATCTGGAAACTGTAAAAGAGAGAAAGCAGATAGAAGTTGCTAACGTATCGCAGTGAGACGATGGTGAGAACCAGGGTTGTGAGAACGCTGAATACGCAGAAAATCGTGTCTCTCATCCGCTCCGGTCCGGCTCGCTGGCGTGATTGCGACTGCGCCTATCACGGCGGCATTTTTGTTGCAATGCAACATAATCGCAAGCTCGTGTTTGCCTTAAAAAATTCATCGGAAATTCCCGCGACATTGTGCCCTCTTCCCCTTGCCAAGGCTGGACATAATTTGCGATCAAGCTTAGAACGCGCCGGATTGCCGGGGAATCTATGGCCGAATTGTGTCTGGATCGATTCGCCGGCAGAGGGGGCAGGGCGGAATTCCGCGATAATTGCGCAGAGGATGGTTAGGCCGTGAGCGAACACGTAACGACAAGCGAGGCTTCAACAGAGCCTACTCGCCGTGATTTCCTTTATCTCACCACTGGTATGGCAGGTGCTGTCGGCGCCGTCGCGGTTGCCTGGCCGTTCGTCGACCAAATGCGCCCGGATGCGTCGACGCTGGCGCTGGCCTCCATCGAAGTCGATGTTGCGAGCCTCGAGCCCGGCATGTCGCTGACGGTCAAGTGGCGCGGCAAGCCGATCTTCATCCGCAACCGCACGGCTGAAGAAGTGAAGGCCGCCGCCGATGTTGCGCTGGCGGACCTCAAGGATCCGATCGCCCGCAATGCCAATCTGCCGCCCGAAGCTCAGGCAACGGGTGTCGACCGTTCAGGTGGCAAGGACAAGGAAAACTGGATCGTCATGATCGGCACCTGCACCCATCTCGGCTGCGTGCCGCTCGGCCAGGCCGGCGAATACAATGGTTGGTTCTGTCCCTGCCATGGCTCGGTCTACGATACGGCCGGCCGCATCCGTAAGGGTCCTGCGCCGCAGAACCTGGCGATTCCGACCTTTTCATTTATATCCGATACCAAGATCAAGATCGGTTGAGGGGAGACTGATTAATGAGTGGCCATTCCAGCTACGAGCCATCAACCGGCCTTGAGAAATGGGTCGATGCGCGCCTGCCTTTGCCGCGCATGGTCTATGACAGCTTCATCGCCTATCCGGTTCCCAGGAACCTGAACTACGCCTATACATTCGGCGCCATGCTCGCCGTCATGCTGATCGTGCAGATCCTGACGGGCGTGGTGCTGGCCATGCACTATGCCGCCGACACGACGATCGCCTTCAACTCCGTTGAAAAGATCATGCGTGACGTCAATCATGGCTGGATGCTGCGCTATATGCATGCCAACGGCGCCTCCTTCTTCTTCGTCGCCGTCTATCTGCACATCGCCCGCGGCCTCTATTACGGTTCCTACAAGGCACCGCGCGAAATCCTCTGGATCCTCGGCGTGGTCATCTACCTGCTGATGATGGCGACCGGCTTCATGGGCTACGTTCTGCCGTGGGGGCAGATGTCCTTCTGGGGCGCGACCGTCATTACCGGCTTCTTCTCGGCCTTCCCGCTGGTCGGCGAATGGATCCAGCAGTTTCTGCTGGGCGGCTTCGCCGTCGATCAGCCGACGCTGAACCGCTTCTTCTCGCTGCATTACCTGCTGCCCTTCATGATCGCCGGCGTCGTCGTCCTGCATATCTGGGCGCTGCACGTCGTCGGCCAGACCAACCCGACGGGCGTCGAGGTCAAGACGAAGACGGACACCGTGCGCTTCACGCCCTATGCGACGATGAAGGATGCGCTCGGCGTCTCAATCTTCCTGCTGGTCTATGCCTATTTCGTCTTCTACCTGCCGAACTTCCTCGGCCATGCCGACAACTACATCCCGGCCGACCCGTTGAAGACACCGGCCCACATCGTTCCGGAATGGTACTTCCTGCCGTTCTACGCGATGCTGCGTTCGATCACCTTCAACGTCGGCCCGATCGACTCCAAGCTCGGCGGCGTGCTGGTGATGTTCGGTGCGATCATCGTGCTGTTCTTCCTGCCCTGGCTCGATACCTCGAAGGTCCGCTCGGCGGTCTACCGTCCCTGGTACAAGCTGTTCTACTGGCTGTTCGTGATCAACGCGATCATCCTCGGCTGGCTGGGTTCGCAACCGGCGGAAGGCCTGTTCACCACGATTTCGCAGATCTGCACGCTTCTCTACTTCGCTTTCTTCCTGGTCGCCATGCCAGTTCTCGGCCTGGTGGAAACGCCGCGCCGCATCCCGAACTCGATCACCGAAGCGGTGCTCGAAAAGCGCAACAAGACAGCTGCCGCCAGTGCGGCGGCCAATGCGTAAGCGCGCGGCGGAAGGGAACAAAAACATGAAAACGCTTGTTGCAAGCATTCTTTCGCTCGCAGTCGCTGCTGTTCTCGGCAGCGCCGCCGTCGCCCAGGAAGCGACGCCCGCCAACGGTGCTGCTCCTGCCCATCACGCGGAAAGTGCGACGCCGCACTATCCGCTGAAGGAGCCGAAGGAGGAGGAATGGACTTTCGCCGGTCCGTTCGGCCATTACGACAAGGCTCAGCTTCAGCGCGGCCTCAAGGTCTACACCGAAGTCTGTTCCGCCTGCCATTCGATGAACCTCGTGCCTTTCCGCATGCTCGACGAGCTCGGCTACAACGAGGGGCAGGTGAAAGCTTTCGCCGCGAACTACGAAGTCCAGGACGGCCCGAATGCGGCCGGCGAGATGTTTACCCGCAAGGCGGTCCCTTCCGACCACTTCCCGGCGCCTTTCGCCAATGCGGAGGCGGCTGCCGCTTCCAACAACGGTGCGGCTCCGCCTGATTTTTCGCTGATCGCCAAAGCCCGCGAAGTCGAGCGCGGCTTCCCGCAATTCGTCTTCGACGTCTTCACGCAGTATCAGGAAAACGGCCCGGACTATATCCACGCGCTGTTGACCGGCTATGAAGAGCCGCCGGCCGGTTTCCAAGTGCCGCAGGGCGGACATTATAACCCGTATTTCCATGCCGCTGCCGTCCTCGCCATGCCGAAGCCGCTCTCCGATGGCCAGGTGACCTATGACGACGGCGCACCGCAGACCGTCGACCAGTATTCCAAGGACGTCTCCTCCTTCCTGATGTGGGCCGCCGAGCCGCATCTTGAGGAGCGCAAGCGCACCGGCTTCATGGTCATGATCTTCCTGGCGATCTTCACGGTGCTGATCTACCTGACGAAGCGTTCGGTCTACGCCAACAAAGAGCATTGAGCGCTCCTTGCCGGAATCTTAGAGGCGGCTTGCGAGCCGCCTTTTTTGTTGGTTCCGCCCCTGGCAATTGATAGGGTGCGGCGAATTTCGCTCGCAGATATGGACTTTCGATGGACAAGAATATGACTTCGGAGCTGGCCGCCAGCATCCGCTCCATCCACGACTACCCCAAGCCCGGCATCATCTTTCGGGACATCACCACGCTGCTCGGCAACCCCCGCGCTTTCCGCCGGGCGGTCGACGAACTCGTGCAGCCCTATGCAGGCACGAAAATCGACAAGATTGCCGGCATGGAGGCGCGCGGCTTCATTCTCGGCGGTGCGGTGGCGCATCAGCTTTCCTCCGGCTTCGTGCCGATCCGCAAAAAGGGCAAGCTGCCGCACGAGACCGTGCGCATTGCCTACAGCCTGGAATATGGCGTCGACGAGATGGAGATGCACCGCGATGCGGTGCAGCCCGGCGAGAAGGTGATCCTGGTCGACGACCTGATTGCAACCGGCGGCACGGCGGTGGGTGCCACGAAGCTGCTGCGCCAGATCGGCGCGGAAGTGGTCGGCGCCTGCTTCGTTATCGACCTGCCGGACCTTGGGGGTCGCAAGAAGCTGGAAGAGCTCGGCGTCGTCGTTCACACCCTGGTCGAATTCTCCGGCCACTGACCCGGCATTCCGCACGCGGCGTCAGTCGAATTCCAAGACGCCGCTTTCGAAGCGCATTACGGGATCGCCGTTCTGATTGGCGCCCTCGCAGAGGATGGTGTTGAGGTGCCAGCCCGGCCGCGACGCGAGCGGCCGGCTGGAAAGGAGGGTGACGGAATAGGTCACGACGTCGCCTGGGAAGATCGGCCGCAGCCATTGCAGTTTCTGGAAGCCGGGTGAAGGGCCGAGGTTCGGAGCCGTCATGCCTCTTTGTGCGAGGGCGACGCTCTGGCTTTTCCAGAAGGCGAGGAAGGTCCGCATCCAGGCGGCGGTGGTGTGCCATCCCGAAGCGCAAAGGCCGCCGAAGAGGGTATCCTTGGCTGCTTCCTTGTCGACGTGAAAACGCTGCGGATCGAAGCGCGTCGCGAAGCGGATGATGTTTTCCTCGGTGAAGGTGTAGCTGCCGATCTCGGCCTTCTCGCCGACGGCGCAAAGCTCGGACATTCTCATGCTGATGTCTCCGGGCTGATGCTGATGTCAGTGAGGCCGGGGTGCATTCGGATCATGACCGAATTCTCCGAGAGACAAACGAGTTCGCCGCGCTGGTTTTCCATCTCGTGACGGAACTTGACGATGCCCATTCCGGAGCGCGAGCGCATCGGCCGGGCTTCGAGCACGGTCGAGTGGCCTTGCAGCGTGTCGCCTGCCAGCACCGGCTTGCGCCATTCCATCAGGTCTATGCCCGGCGCACCCTCGCAGAGCGCGTTCAGGATATAGCTGTCGGCCATCATGCGCATGAGCATCGAAGAGGTATGCCAGCCGGAGGCCGCGAGCCCGCCTAGAATGCTGGCGCGGCCGGCAGCCTCGTCGAGATGCATGGGCTGCTGATCGAATTCCCGCGCAAACTCGATGATTTCCTCGGCCAACACCAGCTTTGGACCGAGGGCGAAGCGGCGGCCGGGCTGGAAATCCTCTAGGGAAAGCTTTTCTGCCGTCATTCGTACCTCCGCCATATGCAGCGCCTAGAACAGGATGTTTTAGGCAGGTCGGCCTAAAATCTGATTCCTGTTCTAAATTAAAGAGTTAGAGCATGATGTCATAAGAAAACCGCTTACACTTTTCGGCGTCTTGCTCTAGTGCTTACAATAGCATCCGCGCGGGCTCAATGATTCCGGGGAGATAAACCGGCATGACTGAACTAAGGTCGATACTCGACGAGGCAGCGCGCGAAGGGCTGATTTCGCCGGAGGCGGGCGGGCGGCTTTTGCCATTTCTGAGCGAGCGCGGCGTCGCCGTCGTCGGGCACGCCATCGGCGTTGCCGAGGGGCGGCCGGCCGTGGCGGCGCAGGGGCAGGCATGGTCGGACACAGAGACGCCGCGTTTCGTGCGCGGCTTCCACGACGTGCTGATCACCATCGGCGTTATCGTGGCGCTTTGCGGCCTCTGGGGGCTTGCCGCACTTTATGCCGTGCTGCCTGCCATCATCGTGCTTTCGGAAATCCTGGTGAACCGCCAGCGGCTTGCCCTGCCGGCCGTCAGCCTGACGATCGCGCTGTTCTGCTGGACATGCCTGCTGATGTCCCGTTTCTTCCCGCCGTGGACGCCGACCTCCCAATCTTTCGGAGCGGAGGCGACGCAGTTCGTCGCCGGCTTCCCGATCATCCTCGGCGCTTATTATGTCCGGTATCGCGTGCCGCTGTCGCTTGCGCTCTGCATCATGTCGGTGCTTGCTTTCGTCCTCACTCTGCTTTTGCGGCTGGTGCAATGGGCGAGCAGCAATCCTGCGTTTTTCCTCGATCATCCCGTCGCGTTGGCGCTGCTTGCCCTTATCTGCGCGCTCGGACTGTTTGCCATGGCGCTCTATTTCGATCTCGGCGACCGGCTGCGACGGACGACGCGTTCCGACATCGCTTTCTGGCTGCATCTCGGCGCCGCGCCGGCGCTGCTCTACAGCACGGTTTCCCTGCTGTCGTTCGGGGGAGACGTCCATATCTTCGACGTCGCGAACATGTCGGCGCGGACACCTGCAGTCGTTGCGACGGTGACGGCGCTGATGCTGATCGGTCTCATCATCGACCGGCGCGCCTTCGTGACATCAGGGCTTCTGTCGCTCGGCGTGGCGATCTTCAGCGTCTTCCGGCAGGGAAGCGCCACAGCCGACACCTATATCTTCTCGACGCTGATTGTCGTCGGCGCAATCGTATTAATCATCGGCACCGGTTGGATGCCACTTCGGCGGCTGGTGCTGCGTGCACTGCCGCCGGCAATCGCAAACCGACTGCCGCCGGGTTAAGGCTAAGGCGGCAGCGTTTTCACTTAGGTGTTGAAGCGGAAGTGGATGACGTCGCCGTCCTGGACGACGTATTCCTTGCCTTCGTCACGCGCCTTGCCGGCATCCTTGGCGCCGACTTCGCCGTTGAATTTGATGTAGTCGTCATAGGCGATGGTGTTGGCGCGGATGAAGCCGCGCTCGAAATCCGAATGGATGACGCCGGCGGCCTGCGGCGCCTTGGTGCCGCGCTCGATCGTCCAGGCACGCGTTTCCTTCGGGCCGACGGTGAAATAGGTGATGAGGTGGAGCAGCTTGTAACCGGCGCGGATCAGCCGGTCGAGGCCGGCCTCGTCAAGGTCGAGGGCGGAGAGGAATTCCTTGGCCTCATCCTCGGGAAGCTGAGCGACCTCAGCCTCGATCGCCGCCGAGATGACGACGGTTTCGGCACCCTGTTCGCGAGCCATGACGGCGACGGCCTCGGTGAATTCGTTGCCGGTCGAAGCCTCGGCCTCGGCGACGTTGCAGACGTAGAGCACGGGATGCGAGGTCAAAAGGTTGAGGCTCTTGAGGATTGCGATTTCCTCGGCATCGAGCGTCGACAGCAGCGTGCGCACCGGCTGGCCTTCGTTGAGCAGCTTCAGCGACGCTTCCATGATCGGCAGCATCGCCATCGACTCCTTGTCCTTGCCGGTGGCGCGCTTGCGCGTCTGCTCTGTCCGGCGCTCCAGGCTTTCGAGGTCGGCGAGCATCAACTCGGTCTCGATGGTCTCAGCATCGGCGACAGGATTGATGCGGCCTTCGACATGGGTGATGTCGCTGTCTTCGAAGCAGCGCAGCACATGGACGATGGCATCGACTTCGCGGATATTGGCGAGGAACTGGTTGCCGAGACCTTCACCCTTCGAGGCGCCGCGCACTAGGCCGGCGATGTCGACGAAGGAGATCCGGGTCGGGATCAGCTCCTTCGACTTGGCGATGTCGGCAAGCTTGCGCATGCGCGGATCGGGCACGGCGACTTCACCAGTGTTCGGCTCGATAGTGCAGAAGGGATAGTTCGCCGCCTGTGCCGCGGCCGTCTTGGTGAGCGCGTTGAAGAGGGTTGATTTGCCGACGTTCGGCAGACCGACGATGCCGCATTTGAAACCCATGGCGAATACCTGCTGTTCTTAAATTCGTTGCTGGTGCCTATGGGATAAAGGAGCAATGTGGTCAAGTCTTAGAGAGCTTTTACCTTGCTCACTTGCCGATGGATCGGTGCTGACCTATTCTTGATGGCGACGGGGATTTCGACGCTCGGCGGATGTCGTCAGTATGCCGGTCACCCAATTGACCCTCTCGATGCCAGACTGGCGCTGCTGCATTCAAACTGGGAATTGCGGCGACGGCCTGTCGAAAACTCGTCATCGACAATGATTCAATGGTCTTGACATTTCCTGACCCATGTCAACGGGTGGATTTTTCCGATGAGTGACAATGACATAGCCCTTAAGCCGAAGACCAAGGTGAAGCTGAAGCTGGACAAGCCGAAGCTCTACAAAGTCATTCTCGTCAATGACGATTATACCCCGCGCGAATTGGTCATTATGATCCTGAAGTCAGTCTTCCGTATGAGCGAGGAGACTGGCTACCGGGTGATGATGACCGCGCACAAGCTCGGCTCCTGCGTGGTCGTGGTCTGCGCCAGGGATATTGCCGAGACCAAGGCCAAGGAGGGCATAGACCTTGCGAAGGAAATGGGCTTTCCGTTGATGTTCACGACGGAGCCGGAGGAATAAGTTCGGATTCAGGGCCGGCGGATCTGAAAGCCGGTCTTACCTCGCACGAAGCCGCAGTTTTCGTAGAAGCGATGCGTTGCCGGGTTGGTCGAGCCGGTGAGCAGCATCACCTTGTAACAGCCGGCCTTCCAGGCCTCAGTCACCGCATGGCCGATGACGCTGCCGGCATAACCGCACTGGCGGTGACCGGCATGGGTGACGACGTTTTCGATCAGCGCATAGGAGGCGCCGTTCCGCGTCAGATTCGGCACGACGATCAGGGTGGCGGTGGCAGCGGCGAGATCGCCGGCAAAGCCGATGAAAACAGTCATTCCGGGCTGAGCGAGGATGGCGGAGAAGCGTTCTTCGGCCATGGCTTTGTCGAGAACCGGATCGGCCGGGTTCAAATGCCGATAGAGGAGGGTCAGTCCCGGTAGATCGCTTGCAACGGCGGCGCGGATGGCGACATTCCGCTCCGGCACCAGTCTCATTCTCCCTTGTTGCCGAACATCTTCTTCAGAATATCGGCCATCGGACCAGTGGTCAGGAGCTTCGGCTGATTGTGATTGCGGGCCTGGTGGATATGCGACTGGCCGGCCGGCTTCTTTTCGGTCGTCTTGTTCGCCTTCCGCGGCTTTTCCTCCTCGGCCTTGCCGCCGAGCGCCAGCGCGATCTTGTTCATCAGCTGCGAATCCTCGTTTCGCACCAGCATGTCGGCATTGTCGGCAAGCGTGTCGAGAAGCGGCTCCAGCCAGGCCTTGTCGGCCTTGGCGAAATCGCCGAGCACGTGGTTCTGCACCATGTCCTTGACGCCGGGATGGCCGATGCCGAGGCGCAGCCGCCGGTATTCCCTGCCGCAATGGGCGTCGAGCGACTTGATGCCGTTGTGGCCGCCATGGCCGCCGCCGGTCTTCAGCCGCGCCTTACCGGGGGGAAGGTCGAGTTCGTCGTAGATCGCCACAAGGTCGGCGGGCTCGAGTTTGTAGAAGCGCATCGCCTCGCCGACGGCCTCACCGGAAAGATTCATAAAGGTCTGCGGCTTGATCAGCAGCACCTTCTCGCCGCCGACTTCGCCTTCGGCGATTTCGGCCCTGAACTTCTTCGACCAGTGCGAGAAGCTGTGGCGCCGCTGAATGGCGTCGACGGCCATGAAGCCGATATTGTGCCGGTTGCCGGCGTATTTGCTGCCGGGATTGCCGAGACCCGCGATGATCAGCATGGCCTGTCTTTCTTCGCTAGAACGTCCCGACGTTCACCACCGCGAAACGATGGCAAAGTCAAGCGGAAAGGGCATGAGCCAGTTGAGCAGAATCACTCCGACAGGTTCATGCCGTATTTCAGGAAGATCTGCTTCTGGTCGCCATCGGCGATCAGCTTGTCGAGGGCAGCCTGCATCCTGGCGAGCAGATCGTCCGGAAAGCTTTTCTCGCAGGCGATGCTCATCGGCTGGGCGGAGAGTACGGTCACCATTTCCACCGGCTGGTCGGCCTTCAGCTTTTCGAAATAGAGTTCGGAGATCGGCATCATGTCGATGCGTCCGCCGAGCAGCTTGCGTAGCGTCGCGTTGAAGTCGCTGGCGACATCGAGCTTGGTGAAACCCTTCTCCTTCAGGATCGTCTCGGTATAATCCTCGCGTTGGGTGCCGATCGTGTATTTCTTCGCCTCGTCCAGATTATTGGCGGTGACGCCCGAACCCTTGCGGGTGATCAGGATGTTGCGATCGATCAGCAGCGGCTCGACCCATTTGAACAACGGGTCGCGGGCGCCATTGTGGGCGGTGGCGAACACACAGGTCATCGGCGCCGTGCGGGCAAGGCCGAAGGCGCGCGCCCACGGCATGACCTCGATTGTGTAGTCAACGCCGATCGCGGCCATCAACTTTTCGACCTGCTCGACGGTCGCGCCCTTGATCTCCTTGCCTTCGCGATAGTTGAAGGGGGCATAATCCTCGGTGGTGAAAGTCACCGTTTGCGCATGGGCAGCGCCGGGCAGCGCCAGGCATGCGAGAAGCAGGAGCTTTTTCATCGTATCATCTCCTTCATGAGGCGCGTGCGACGGCCGATTCCGAGGCTATCAGTTGCTCGATCAGCATGGCTGCATGCTGTGGACGATGGAAGAGGTAGCCCTGGCCATAATCAAGCCCCATCTGGTGAAGCGTGCGGCATTCCTCTTCGGTCTCGATGCCCTCGGCGATGACGGTGCAGTTCATCTTGTGGGAGAGCGTGGTAATGCCTTCGATCAGCATGCGGCTCTTCTGGCGCACGTCGTCATCACCGTCGTTGATGGCGCGGGTGAAGGACTGATCGATCTTGATGATGTCGACAGGGAAGCGGTTGAGGTAGCTCAGCGACGAATAACCGGTGCCGAAATCGTCAAGCGCGATGCGGCAGCCGAAGCGGCGAAGCTCGGTGACGATCATACGGATCTGCGGGTTGTCGTGCATCAAAACGGCTTCGGTGATCTCGACGACGATTCGCTCGGGGCGGATGCCATGGCGACCGACGATGGCAGCGAGGCGGGCCGGCAGCGCCGGCTCGAACTGCAGCGGCGAGAAGTTGATGGCGAGATAGGTATCCTGCATGCCTGATATGCGGGAGATTTTCGCGAGATTGCAGATCGCCTTTTCCATGATGACGTTGCCGACGCGGACGATCTTTGCCGTCTCTTCGGCGACGCTGATGATCTCGGCCGGCGGCATCAAGCCCTTGTGCGGATGGTTGAGGCGCATCAGCGCTTCGAAACCGGCAATACCGCGACCGTTCAGATTGACGATCGGCTGCAGGAAGGCCTCGAACCAGTTGTCGACGAGGCCGGCTTCGATATTGGCCTCGATCTCGGCGCGGCTGCGGGCCCGGTCGAGCATCGCGTTGTCGAAGAGCTGCGCGCCATTCTTGCCGTCGCGTTTCTTGGCATACATCGCCAGGTCGGATTTCTGCAGCAGTTCGGCCGCGGTTGCGGCATGGTGCGGATAGATGGCGATGCCGACGGAAGCGCTCAGATGCATGTCGGGGGCGAACGGCGTTTCGAAGATCGAGGCGATCTGCTCGCACATCACCTTGGCGCGTTTTTCGGCGTCCTTCGCCGGCAGCAGGATGGCAAATTCGTCGCCGCCGAGACGGGCCGCCTCATCGGAGGGGGCAAGATAGGTCTTCAGACGCTCGACAAGCTCGATCAGCGCCATGTCGCCGGCGGCATGGCCCATATTGTCGTTGATCCATTTGAAGCGATCGAGATCGACGAAGAGGCAGGCGAGTTCCTGGCCTGCCGCGTCGGCGGCGGCGATCTTGTTGTCGAGGACGGCTTCGAAGCCCTGGCGATTGAGAAGCCCGGTCAAATGGTCGGTGATCGCCTGGCGGTGGTTGCGATCTTCGGAGGCCTTGAGTTCGGTCACATCGGTCATGACCGATAGCGAGAGGCGGTCGTGAACGCCGGCTTCCGCCTCCGATTCCATGATGAGGACGTCCATGATGCGGCCATCCAGGCAGACGAACTTGACGGTGACGGTCATGCCGCTATCCGCCTGGCGGCGCTTGAGGAACTTGTCGCGGGTGGTTGATGTGACCAGATCGGCGAAGTTGCGGCCGATGACGGCGGCGCGGTTATATCCTGTGGCAAGCAGCCAGTAATCGCTGACGGCGGTGATGCGGTCTTCCTCGTCGAGCGAGAAGAGCATGGCGGGCGTCAGATTATAGATGTCGGTGGCGCGGCGGTGGGCGAGCTTCAGCTCCTTCTCCTCGCTTTCAAGCTTGGTCTGCATCTCGTTGAAGCTGCGGGCAAGCCGTCCCATTTCATCGTTCGATTGCCAGTCGACATGATGGCGGGAGCCCAGCTGGCGGGTGGCCTCGATGGCTGCCGTCAGCCGCATCAGCGGCTGGATAACGAAGAAACGGTTGCCGATCAGCGCGGTGCCGAAAACGGTCAGCACCGCGAAGATGAAGATCGAGATGAAGACGACCTCTTCCTGCTTCAGGCCGGAGAACAGACCGAGCGCCGGATAATAGACGCTGATGCTGCCAAGGTTCTTCGGACCGTCGACGGTGTTGTAGATGATGGCACGCGACACCTGGACGAGCTTGCCGTCGAAGGAGCGCGGAATGGTGGACTGACTGATGTCGAGCTGGCCCGACTGGTCGCGCACCTCGACTTTGACGATGGCACCCTGCGAAACGACCGTCGCGCTGATCTGGGTGACGCTCTCCTCGTCGAGATCCCAGAGCGGCTTTGCCAGCGCCTGGGCATTGGCGACAAGAAGAACAGAAATATGATCGCGTATTTCCTTGTCGGCCCGTTCCGAGGAAAGAAAAAGGAAGAGAACAAAGAGGGGAGCGACAAAGACAAGCAGCGCTCCACAAACTATCGCAAAAAATCTGTTCTCAACGGAATTGTTCATTGGTTCCGTCTACTCCCCAGGCCGGCCAAATTTGCTGCTGCGTGTTCGGGCAGGCTTCTTCGCAGCTGACGGGGCATGCTTTCACGAATATATTAAATTTGCTGAAACGGAGGCCTATGCCGGGCAATGAAAAGCCCGCTTTCCAGGGGAAAGCGGGCCATATGCTTTACAAATTGGTCGAAGCGATCAGGCTTCGGCTCCGCCTTCTGCAGCGGTCTCGTCAATGCCGCCGGCCGGGGCAATGATGGTCGCGATCGTGAAGTCGCGGTCGATGACCGGGGTGACGCCCTTCGGCAGGGTGACTTCCGAAATATGGATGCTGTCGCCGATCTTCTTGCCGTTGAGGTCAACGTTGAAGAATTCGGGGATCGCATCGGCCGGGCAATGAACTTCGACTTCATGGCGAACGATGTTCAGAACGCCGCCGACCTTGATGCCCGGGGACTTCGCTTCATTGATGAAGTGAACGGGGATTTCGACGGTCACCTGGGTGTTGCCGGAGACGCGCAGAAAATCGACATGCATCGTGAAGTCACGGACCGGATCGAGCTGGTAGTCCTTCGGCAGAACCTTGTACGTCTTGCCGTCGACTTCGATCGTCGCCACGGTGGTCATGAAACCACCGGCATGAATGCGCTTCGTCACCTCATTGGTGTTGAGAGCGATGGCAATGGGGGCCTGCTTGTCACCATAGATGACAGCGGGAATTAAACCGTTGCGGCGAAGTTCACGGGCGGACCCCTTACCAACCCGTTCGCGCGCCTCGGCCTTGAGCTCGTAAGTTTCCTGGCTCATGGCTATTCCTTTCGAGGTTATATGGAGAGTTCGACGGCTGGCAGAAGCCTTGCTCCGACGAACCGGAGGCGGGTATGACCCAACCTCATCCGCATTGCCTCCAAGGGTGTCTACGCGGACCGGTGGCCTATATTATAAGTCGCTCGGAAACGCAAGTTGCGGATTGAGGGTGTTTTCCGCTGATATCCGCCCTTCGGCAAGCCGAAACCGCACTCGACATCGAGGCGATGGTATCGACGGTGCCGGAAGCGGCAAAATCGCCATTCCCGGCACAGTCGAGGTTGACATCGGCGCGCTTCACCTCTTTGGATGCCGCATTCAAAAAGCGGCTGAGGAGAAATCGGACTATGCGTCTCAAACTTGTCACGGCAACGAGCTTGCTGGCACTTTGCCTTGTCACTACGGCGCAGAGCGTCGAGATCAACCAGGACGGCGCCGACGCGCTCAAGGGCAACCTGACGAAGCTGCTTCCGAAGGAATTGGCGAAGAGCGGCCTGGTCACCGTCAATCCGGCCGGCACGCGCTACGAGATCATCTACGATCTGGCGAAGCTGCTGACCAAGGTCGATCCGGCGACGTTCACGATCAACGGCCTGGCGCCGTTCTCGACGTTTGCCACACCGCTCGATAGCGGCCTCTGGAACATCGAGGGTGACAACAAATTCAACGTCTCCGGCCATTTCAAGGGCAAGGACGAGAAGCCGACGGATTTCTCCTATTCCATCGCGTCGCTTGTTTACGCTGGTGTCTTCGACCCTGCGATCAGCTATCTGCGCTCCGGCACCTCTACGGCCAAGGACATCAAGCTCACCAGCAAATCCGACACCGACGAAGTCAGCGCCAGCATCGCCAGCATGGACCAGAAGCTGAGTTCGACGGACAGCGCAGGCGGCAACGGGCGTATCGATCTTACGGGCAGCGGCTCGATGTCGACTTTCGTCGAGCAGGTTTCCGGCGCGCAAATGCCGCCCGTTGAAATCCGGGCCGACTCGATCGATGTCGAGGCCAAGGTGAACGGTCTGCCGGTCAAGCAAATCCGCGAGATGGTCTTCTTCATTCTCGATCATGTCGAGGAGAAGGAGTTGAGCCCCGAAAACAGCGGCAAGATCAAGGGAATCCTCAAGGGGGCCTTCCCACTTCTCACCTCGTTCAGTGAGACGATCGGGGTCAACAATCTGACCGTCAACACGCAGATGGGCAATGGCGGCGTCAAGGCGTTCGGCTATAACGTCGCCATGGATGGGCCGAGCGACGCCATGCGTTTCGGCTTCGGCATGAATGCGCAAGACATCAGCCTCGACAGTCCGTTGATGCCGGCAAGCTATTCGGCCTTCATGCCGACCAGCTTCGATCTGCAGCTTGCGGTTCCTAACCTGGATTTCGCAAGTTTTGGCGATGCCTTCATGGCGATGGATTTCAACGACAAGGCGCCGGAGACGAGCGGCGAGGAGATGGGCAAGAAGCTCTTCCGCGACGGCCAGCTTACGGTCGAATTTCCGAAGATCAGCGCCAAGTCGGATGTCTACGATATCGACATGACCGGCAAGATCGAAGGACGCGTCGATAGCCAGAAGGACTATTCGATGGAGGCGACCATCCTTGCCCGCGATCTCGACAAGACGATCGCCGCGGTCCAGGAGCTTGCCAAGACCGATCCCGATCTCAATCAGGTCTCCTTCGGCATCATGATGGTGAAGGGCTTTGCCAAGACCGATGCGGATGGACGCTCGCGCTGGGATATCAGCATCAGCCGCGACGGCGCGATCGCCGTCAACGGGCAGGTGGTCAAGGAAGCGGATCAGCAGCCGTAATCCTACCGGACCGATATTGGGTCTTCGTTCGAAGAGCAGACGCGCCGCCTGGGATATCATCCCTTGCGGCGCATCAGCGTCGACGCCATGTCGAGAAAGGCGCGCAGCTTCGGCTGCGTCTGCGAGCGGGCAGGAAAATAGGCGAAGAGGCCTGGCGAGGTCGGTAGAAAAGCGTCGAGCACACGCTCGAGCCGCCCTGACGCCACCGCCTCGCTGACCGAGATATCCGGCAAATAGACAAGGCCGAGCCCGGCTTCGGCGAACTGGAGCAGCAGCAAGAAATCGTTGACCATCAGACCGCCGGGCGGATCGACCGAGAAGTCGCGCCCGGTGCGCTCGAATTCCCAGCGATAGATGGCGCCCGATGTCGGATAGCGGTAGCGGACCGCTTGATGGCGGGTAAGATCCTCGGGTGTTTCCGGCCTGCCGCATCGGGCGAAATAGTCGGGCGAGCCGACGACCGTCCAGGTGATATCGGATGTCAGCCGCATGGCGATCATGTCCTTTTCGATCGCCTCCCCGATGCGGATGCCGGCGTCGAAGCCGCGTTCGGTGATGTCGATCGCCGCATCGTCGACCGAGATCTCCACTGAAATATCAGGATAGGCTTTGCGGAATCGCGGCAATAGCGGCGTCACGATCAGCGGCACGGCCATGCGCGGCACCGTGAGGCGCAGATGGCCGAGCGGGCGGTCGCGGAAGCCGCCAAGCATGTCGAAGGCGTCGGCGATGTCGGCAGCAGCCGGACGGACGCGCTGAAAGAGTGCCGCACCTGCTTCAGTCAGCGCGACGCGCCGCGTTGTGCGGACAAAGAGCGGCAGGCCGAGCCTCGTCTCAAGCGCCCGAATCGTCTGGCTGACGGCGGTTGGTGTGACGCCGAGCGATGCGGCGGCAGCAGTGAAGCTCCTGGCGTCTGCGACCGCCAGGAATTCGGTCAGTCCGGTAAAGGGATCAGGCGCCATCGGTCGATTATGAAGTTGAGCTTCATAAGCCTTATCGAATTCGCGGATTTTTCGCAATAATCCTTTCTGGCATTGTCTTTCCAGCCGATCACGACAATCCAACGAATGGAGAGATGACATGCGATATACGACCCTTGGCCGGACCGGACTTGCCGTTTCCAGGCTAGCCTTTGGCGCGATGACCTTCACATCGGGCGATCGCAGCATCGGTTCGATCTACAAGACCGATGCCGATGTTGCCGATGCGCTGGTCGGGCAGGCTCTTGATGCCGGCGTCAACTTCTTCGATACGGCCGACGCCTACGCATCCGGTCAGTCGGAAACGATCCTCGGCCAGGTTCTGAAGGCGCGGCGCAACGAGGTGGTAATCGCCACCAAGGTCGGCTTCCGCACCGGTACGCTGCTCGGCCAGGCCGGGCTCTCCCGACGTCACATCCTCTGGTCGATCGAGCAGAGCCTGAAACGGCTCGGAACGGACTGGATCGACGTCTATATCGTCCATAAGGAAGACCCGTTCACGCCACTGGAGGAGACACTTTCGGCGCTCGATGCGGTGGTGCGTTCCGGCAAGGTGCGTTATATCGGCTTTTCCAATTGGTCGGCGTGGAAGGTGGCGGCGGCGCTCGAAATCCAGAAGGCCAACGGGCTCGCCCCCTTCACGCATGGACAAATGTACTACTCGCTGCTCGGCCGCGATGTCGAGCGCGACATGGTTCCAATGCTACAGCGTTACGGTCTTGGGCTGACCGTCTGGAGCCCGCTCGCCTCGGGGTTTCTCTCCGGCAAATACACTCGCGAAACGCTCGGCGATCCGGAAAACCGCTATTCCGGTTTCGATATTCTACCCTTCGACAAGGAACGGGGCTTTGCGCTGGTCGAGCGCATGCGGGCGATCGCGACGGCGCACGGGACGAGCGTCGCGCAGGTGGCGATCGCCTGGCTGCTGGCGACGAAGGCGGTCACCAGCGTGCTGCTCGGGGCTTCGAAGCCGCATCAACTGGCCGACAATCTCGGCGCGGCGGATCTGGTGCTGGATGAAGGGGAACTCGCAGCCCTTGACGCGGCGACCGAGCCGGCGCCGGTCTATCCGAACTGGTTCATCGATAATCTCGTCGATTCACAGCAGAAGGCTGCTTTCAGCCGCTGCGGCAGCATCGCAATTTGAGAAAAGCCGTCTGCATATCATTGCGGACGGCTTCCCCGTGCCGGCAGATAGCTGAATTTCAGTCGAAAAGGCTAGAGACAGACTCTTCCTGGGCCGTTCGGCTGATGGCTTCGCCGATCAGCGGCGCCGTCGTCACGATGCGGATATTGTGGGCCGAGAGCACGGCCGTGGTCGGCTGGATCGAATCCGTGATGACGAGTTCGCGAAGCTTTGAGGACGCGACGCGGGTGACCGCGCCGCCGGAAAGCACGCCGTGGGTGATATAGGCGGTGACGCTGGCTGCGCCCTTGGCCAACATCGCGTCGGCTGCGTTGCAGAGCGTGCCGCCGGAATCGACGATGTCGTCGATCAGCAGGCAGTCCTTGCCGGTGATGTCGCCGATGATGTTCATGACTTCTGAGTCACCCGGCCGATCGCGACGCTTGTCGACGATGGCCAGAAGACAGTCTAGCCGCTTGGCAAGCGCGCGGGCGCGAACCACGCCGCCGACATCAGGCGAGACGACCATGACGTTGCTGAGGTCATAATGGCTCTTGATGTCGCGCGTCAGCACGGGCATGGCGAAGAGATTGTCGGTGGGGATATCGAAGAAGCCCTGGATCTGCCCGGCATGAAGATCGAGCGTCATGACGCGGTCGGCGCCGGCTTCGGTAATGAGGTTTGCAACCAACTTGGCGGAGATCGGTGTGCGGCCTGAAGCACGACGGTCCTGACGCGCATAGCCGAAATAGGGAAGCACTGCGGTGATGCGACGGGCTGAGGAACGACGCATCGCGTCGATCATGATCAGCAGTTCCATCAGGTGGTCATTAGCGGGGAAGGCGGTGGGCTGTACGAGGAAAACGTCCTCGCCGCGCACATTTTCCTGGATTTCCACGAAGATTTCCTGATCGGCAAACCTTCGAACACTGGCTCTCCCCAAGGGAACGTTGAGATAGGTGCAGATCGCTTCGGCGAGTTGCCGGTTCGAATTGCCTGCGAAAACCTTCATTTTGGTCCGCCTGTTATGCGCTGATAGCCGCGCTTTTTAGCCAGCTTCCCCGTGAATGCAAGGGGAAAGGCGCCACAGGCATTCATATTTGCAAAAAGTTTGTGACTAACCGCCCTGCGCCTGCCGCCAGGAAGAGAATTCCGCGATGGTTTTCGAGCCGATCTGCTGCATCACCGAGGCAGGAACGCCCGCCCAGGGGTCGGCCGCCGCCGTCGGCACGCTTTCCTGCCCCTGAATGCGGTGCAGGCGGCCGCCGCCACTGTCGAGGACGTCCCAGACGTAGACCACGGTGACCTTGCCGTCGTCGCTGAAGGCGGAGAGATAGCCTTTGAGAATGTAGTCGCTGCTCGCATCGGTCGAGCTCTTGATGGAAAGGCCGTGCGCGCGGGCCTCGGCGCCAAGCTGGCGCGAAAGCGGCGTCACCGCCTGCACCGGTGCGCCGATGATCGGCAGGAAGCGCACCGTGTTGCCCCGGCCAGAGGAGGCGCGGGCGTTGAGAGCGGCGGTCTGTTGCGGCTGTTGCGTCTCGGCCGGTTGCTGCGTCGACTGTGCGGGAAGTTGTTGTCCGTTGGAAGCCGGCGGTGGCAGCGATTGCCCCTCGATCGGAGCGGAGGCGGCGGGCGAGGAGCTGCTTCGCGACAGGGCGTCTGCCTGCTCCTGCATTGTCGTCGGCGGTGCGCCGGTGCCCGCCCGATAGGCCTGCTGCGACTGATCATAGGCTGGATGGTAGGTGCGCGGCTGCGAATTTCCGGCGAAGACCCGTTGGCGGGAGCCCGCCAGATCCTCGGCCTCGCTCTGCGTCACCGGACTCGACGACGCGCGCGCGGAAGAATCGCCGATATCGACCTGCGGTGTCAGCGCATCGGTGGTATTGCAGGCGGTCAGCAGCGCCGTTACGACCAGGAGCGTGGGCACAATCGCAGCTCGCGTCATCCCTTGATCCGTCCTTCCCATCGCATCAGCCCCGTCCGAATTTATGCGGGCGGGGGCGGGCGTCTGTCAATTCCGGATTCTCAAGGGTCAAAGACCGATGAAATCGAGCGGATGGCGGGACAGCGCGCGCGGCGCATCCGCCGTCGTCAGATAGGTCTGGCCAAGCGTCATCGCGGTGCCCGTGTCGGAATCGGCGATGATCATGTGCACGAAGAGCGACATGTTCGGCTCGATCGGTTGCGGATTGCCGACATGGAACATCTGGTGCTCCATCCAGGAGGGCGAGAAGCGGGCGCCGAGCGAATAACCGCAGGCATTCAGCCGGTGGCGGGCGAGGCCGCGCTCGTCCATGATCCTGGCATGCATGTCGAAGACATCGCCGAAGGTGTAGCCGGGCTTCAGGACGGTCTCAATCGCCTCGATGGTTTCACGGCAGGCATTATAGAGCTCGCGGTGGCGTTGCATCGGCTCGCCGATGACGATCGTGCGCATCATGGCCGCATGGTAATGGGCGTAAGCGCCTGCCCATTCGAGCGTCAGCTGGTCGCTGGCGTCGAGCTTGCGGCGGCCAGCCTTGTAACGGCAAAGCAGGGCATCGGCGCCGGAGCCGATGATGAACTCGTTGGCGGGATAGTCACCGCCGCCGGAAAAGATCGCGCCCTGCATGGCGGCGAGGATATCAGCCTCGTCGGCGCCGGGTTTTGTCAGCCGGATCGCGGCATCGAGCGCATCGTCGGCGAGGATGGCGGCACGCTCGACATAGGCGACCTCAGTCGGGCTTTTGACGAGGCGCAGCCGACTGACGAGGTAGGAAGCGTCGACAATCTGGCCGAAGGTGGTCAGTTGCGCATCGAGCAGGCGGGCGACGCGGCCGGTCATGCCGTGCGTATCATATTCGACACCGATGCGGGCGCCGAGCAGGTCCATCTCGACCAGCAGGTTCTTCAGGTCGAGCGTCGGATCGGCGTTGATCCGGTCCACCCAGATATGGATGTCCTCGAGGATCGAGGTATGCCTGGCCTGGCGAAGATCGGCCGAGCGGGTGATCAGCGCCATGGTGCCGTCGCTCTTGACGATCATCGTCTGGAAGAAGCAGTAGCCGAAGGTGTCGTAGCCGGTCAGCCAGTACATGCTTTCCTGAGCGAAGAGCAGCAGGGCGTCGAGCTTCTCTTCCTTCATTTTCTCGGTGAGGCGCGCAAGCCGGCTTGCGAATTCGGCCTTTTCGAAGTGCAGTGCCATTCTGCTCACGTCTCCCTGATTGATATCGCGGAAATCTGGCGGCCGTAATCCGGCTCCTTGCGATGTGTCGTCCTGCGGTAGGAAAAGAAGCGCTCGCTGTCCGGATAGGTGCAAAGGCCGAGGTTTTCGGTCCGCACGCCGGCTTTCGTCAACCGGTCGACGGTCAGCGCCGGCAGATCGAACATGGCGTGGCTGGGCGTTGCCGAAGGCGCGAAGAAACGTTGGTAATCCGGGTTCTCGGCGATGAAGCGCTCGATGAATTCCGGGCCGACCTCATAGCTTGTCTGGCTGATCGAGGGGCCGAGGCAGGCGACAATATGCGTGCGGTCCGCCCCCAGCGCCTCCATGGCGGCGATGGTGTTTTCGAGCACGCCCGTCAGCGCGCCCTTCCAGCCGGCATGGGCAGCGCCGACGACGCGATTGTCCGGGTCGGCGAACAGGATCGGGCCGCAATCGGCGGCAAGCACGCCAAGCGCGATGCCAGGGGTGCGCGTCACCATCGCATCCGCATCGGGGCGGGCGCCGTCGTAATCGGCGTCGACCGTCACGACGTCTGGGGAATGGACCTGATGCACGGTCGCCAGCCGCTCGACCGGCAGGCTGAACCAGGCGGCGACGCGGCGGCGGTTTTCCAGGACCTTGTCGCGTTCGTCACTGGAGCCGAGGCCGACATTGAGGCCTCGATAAAGCCCTTCGGAAACGCCGCCGGCCCGGGTGAAATAACCGTGGCGAATAGTGGCGCCCGCCGCTTCGTTCAGCAGCGCGCTTTCGATCGGTGCGGGAGAAGCCGCGTCCTGCATCTGTGATTCCGGGGTTTTTTAAGGGGTTTGTTATTATCCCAAGCGCATCGCACAGGCGGCGCGCTTCAAGTTCTTGTTCGCGCGGATGTTGAACCAGCCGCGGGCGCCCTGTCAATCCACCGGACGAAAGGGCATGAGGTCGACTGCGGGATGAGAGACCGCCATCACCTTGAAGAGTTCGCCCATCCGGCCTTCACCGGCTCCGGCGAGCCGTTCCACTGCCGTCTGGATGACTTGCTGGGTTTGCGGTTCGCGGTCGTGGCCGAGGGCAGCGGCACGTTCGAGGATGCCGAGGCCGCTCAGAAAATCACCCTGATGCAGGGCGCCGTTCAAATGGACGCCGACCGCAAGCGCCGTTTCGGCGAGCTGTTGAAAGTCGACATGGCTCGTCAGATCTGCTTCACCGGGATGGGCGAGCGGCGGGTCGAATTCATGCATACGCACGGCCTGCAGCGTATCGCCGAAGCCGGTTACGAGATGGCCATAGTCGATCGCGAGCGCTGTTCCGCCGAAGGCGCGCAGCCGCTCGCAGATTGCCATCATCACAGCCTGGCGGGCAGGCGAGATCTCGAAGAGCGTGCCGAGCGGCAGGTTCTGCACCAGTTCGGGGAGAAGTGCCGGATCGAGGCCGGCGACGCCGGCGGCGAAGGTCAGCGCGCCATCGGCATCAATGCCGATCATGCGCTCGCGGAAACCCGTCGGCATGCGGACGAACTGGCGGATCGGGATAGCGTCGAACAATTCGTTGGCGGCTATCAGCGTGAAGCCTGATGGCACTTCGTCGAAGCCGTCGTGCCAGGCGATTTTTCCGGCGTAGGCTTCGAGCGTCTGGCTCTGGACGTCGCGCAGGCGTTCGCTGGTTTCGACGAGATGCACGGTCATCGCGTCGAAAAGCGGCGGGGCGATGCGGGAGATGACGCGCAGCATATCGGCCATCATGGTGCCGCGACCGGGGCCGATCTCGACGAGGCGGACGCCCGTCGGGGCGCCGTGACGTTGCCAGGCATGCACGATGAAGACGCCGATCATTTCGCCGAAGATCTGGCTGACCTCGGGCGCGGTAACGAAATCACCCGAACGGCCGAAGGGCTCGCGGGTGCGATAATAGCCGTGTTCGGGATCGGCCAGGCAGAGCGAGAAATAATCGGTGACGCTGATCGGGCCGTTGGCCTGGATGATCGCCTTGATCTTTTCGCCTAGAGCGGTGGTCATGTCGCGCGTCCTGCCGTTTTCAGAGCTGCAGCGCAGCCTGGCGGCGTGCCCGCAGCATCGCCCAGAGGCCAAGCAGGATCATCGGGAACGAGAGCACCATGCCCATGGTCAGCCAGTTCGTGCCTAGGAGGTAACCGAGCTGGGCGTCAGGCTCGCGGAAAAATTCGACGAAGATGCGCGACAGCGCATAACCGCAGACGAAGACACCGGTGATGAAGCCGGGGCTTTTCAGCGCGCGCATGCCGTAAACGAGAGCGGCCAGCACCAGCAGGAGAACGATGCCTTCGAGGCCGGCTTCGTAAAGCTGGCTTGGGTGGCGGGCGAATGGACCGCCGCTCGGGAAGACCACAGCCCAGGGCACGTCGGTCAACCGGCCCCAGAGCTCGCCATTGATGAAATTGGCGATGCGGCCGAAGAAGAGGCCGAAGGGAACGACGGTGGCGACGATGTCGAACAGGCTCCAGATCGGGATAGCGTTGCGGCGGGCAAACAAGATCATGGCGATCGTCGTGCCGGTGAGGCCGCCATGGAAGGACATGCCGCCGTTCCAAATCTCGAGTGCACGGATAGGACTGCGCAGGACGGCGGGGAGATCATAGAAGAAAATATAGCCGAGACGACCGCCGAGGACGACGCCAAGTGCCGCCCAGACGATGAAATCGTCAAGCTGCGTCCTTGACATCGGCGAGACATTGCCCAGCCAGAGTCCATCATTGGCGGCGAGGCGGCGCGCATAGGCCCAGCCGAGCAGGATGCCGGCGACATAAGCAAGACCGTACCAATGAATCGCCAGCGGGCCGACCGAAAAGGCAATCGGATCGATGTCAGGGAAAGGCATGATGGCAAGGAGATTGGCTGCTGTCGGCAAGGTTTTCCCACCTGTTTGTTTGCGCGGAACATGCCGCTGCGATCCCGGACGGTCAAGTCCATTGTTCGTGATGGCCCTTCCGCAGCCGGTTCAGGCACGCTTATCCCATGCAAAGCGCTTGCATCGCGGCTGGCGAAGCCCTACCTCAATCTTTGAGGCCCCGAAGGGCTGAATTCACCTCATGCGAAGGGAGAAAACCGCCATGACGACCGGAACGAACCGCATCATGGACGAATTCGCCAAGCTGATGACCGATGCGGCTGGCGCCGCCCAGGGCGTCCGCAAGGAGATCGAGACCGCCTTCAACGCTCAGGCGGAGCGCTGGCTGAATAGCATGGATATCGTCAAGCGCGAGGAGTTCGAGGCGGTGCGCGAGATGGCGATCAAGGCGCGCGACGAGAACGAGGCGCTTACCGCCCGCATCGCGGCACTCGAGGCGAGGCTTGCCGGCGAGGGTCACTAAGGCGTCGCGATCTTTCAGATTCGCTTCCTGCGCTTTAGGTCTCTGTTTTTTCGCATGTCGTAACCGCAAAGCCGCTGAACACTTTTGCGCGACATGCTTCAAAGTCCCGACATGAAGCAGATGCGGCAGCCGCCTTCATTGCAGATGCCGCATGTGCCACAAAAAAATCAGGTGAATTTTCCGCCTGTGGACACTGCCAAAAAAGCCAATTCGCAGAGTCGCTTATTCTCCCTTCTGAATTGAGTTTCGAAGAGCTTTCCACAGTCGCCCGGTCCTATTTTCCCCCCAGGGGGCTGGCAGGGGGCAGGTGGCATTATACACTGATTTTAAATGATGATTCGAAGCGACTTGGTAAGCTCCGGGCAGGTTATCTGCGTTACGTCTGGCAGCGGTTCAACGATCATCCGAGTGGTGGTTTCCGGTATTTGCGTGTGTCTTTCTTGTGTTCATACATCAAGTTAGGTCGCATTCGTTCCGGTCAAGAAGGTGCTGCATGAACCTGATGGAATTGGAAGTTGAGCGTCAGTCGAACCCGGTCGACATGATCGAGTACGTTGCCTCCCACAACGACTGGTCGTTCGAACGGTCCGGCGAGGACGAGATCGCGATGACGGTCGAGGGGCGCTGGACGGACTATCACGTCTCCTTCTCCTGGATGGAGGAATTCGAAGCGCTGCACCTTGGCTGCGCCTTCGATATCAAAGTTCCCGACATCAGGGTCAACGAGGTGGTCAAGCTGCTCTCGGCGATCAATGGGCAGGTGCTGATGGGGCATTTCGACCTCTGGCGCCAGGAAGATGTCGTCATTTTCCGCCAATCGCTGCTGCTTGCCGGTGGCGCGGAACCCACAAATCGCCAGGTCGAGGTGCTGCTTTCCAGCGCGCTCGACACCTGCGAAGCCTATTTCCAGGCATTCCAGTTCGTCGTATGGTCCGGCATGGAAGCGACGAAAGCGATGGAAGCCGTGCTGTTCGAAACAGTCGGCGAGGCATAAGATGCCCGCGAACCTTGTCTCCTCGACAAATCCCGTCGTCCTGATCGGCGCCGGAAATATGGGCGGGGCAATGCTCTCCGGCTGGCTGAAAAGCGGCGTTCCGGGCTCGGCCGTCATTGTCGTCGATCCCGGCCCGTCGGTGGCGATGCTGGCGACAATCAACGAGGCCGGCGCGACCCATGTGATCGCGCCTCCGGCGGATTTGAAGGCAAGCGTGCTGTTTCTCGCGGTCAAGCCGCAGGTAATGGAGACGGTGTTGCCGGCGGTTAAGAGCGCCGTCGGACCGGATACGGTCGTGGTCTCGGTCGCGGCCGGCAAGACGCTCGGTTTCCTCGAAAGGCATCTGGGCAAAGCCGCCATGGTGCGAGCTATGCCAAACACGCCGGCCATGGTCGGGCGCGGCGTTACCGGCGCCTTTGCCAATTCAGGGGTCAGCAATCAGCAGCGAGAGCGTGTTCATTCGCTTCTCAGCGTCTCGGGGCCTGTGGAATGGGTGCCTGCAGAGGCCGATATCGATGCCGTGACGGCGCTTTCGGGCAGCGGTCCTGCCTATGTGTTCTATCTCGTCGAATGTATGGCGGAAGCAGGCCGTAAACTCGGCTTGCAGGCGGACCTCGCCATGCGTCTTGCGCGGGAAACAGTCGCGGGGGCTGGTGAACTCTTGCACCAGTCCCCCGACGACGCTTCGCGGCTACGGCAAAATGTGACCTCTCCCGGCGGCACGACGGCGGCGGCACTCGCCGTGTTGATGTCCGAAAACGGCATGCAGCCTCTGTTCGACGCAGCACTGGCGGCGGCGCGCAAGCGGGCCGAAGAGCTGGCCGGCTGACGGAGACGATATGGCCGAAGAGATCACCTACGCCGATTTCGAGCGTGTCGACATCCGTATCGGTACGATCGTCGAGGCCAGTCCCTTTCCGGAAGCGCGAAAGCCGGCATTCAAGCTGGCGATCGATTTTGGTCCCGAGATCGGCACGAAAAAATCCTCAGCGCAGATCACCGTGCATTACACGCCGGAAAGCCTGATCGGCCGGCAGGTGTTCGGCGTCGTCAATTTCCCGCCACGCCAGATCGGGCCGTTCCGCTCGGAAGTGCTGACGCTGGGCTTCGAGGACGAGAGCGGCGCGATCGTGCTTGCTTCCGTCGAACGGCCGGTGCCGAACGGTAGCAAGATGATGTGACCGTGAGCTCACACCGTTTTATCGGCTTTTCGTCCGATGCGCTCGCCCGGATCTTCACCGGCTCAAATACCCTTTAGAAATGGATTGCTTCGCCGTTCGTCGCCGATGCGGCTGCCGGGGCCGTGGCCGCAGATGAAGCCGACGTCGTCGCCGAGTGGCAGCACCTTGTCGCGGATCGAATCGAGAAGCTGCTGATGATTGCCGCCCGGCAGGTCGGTGCGGCCGATCGAACCGTTGAAGAGCACGTCGCCGAGGTGGGCGAAATTCTGCACCCGGTTGAAATAGATGACATGGCCGGGGGCGTGGCCGGGCGTGTGGTAGACCTCGAATTCGTGGGCACCGAACGCGATCTTGTCGCCATCCTTCAGCCAGCGGTCGGGCAGGGTGTTGCGCAATCCCGATATGCCGTATTTTTCGGCCTGGGTCTCGATCCGCTGCAGCAGCGGCAAGTCGTCCTGATGCGGGCCGACAACGTCGATGCCGAGGGCCTCCTTCAACTCGGTGGCACCGCCGGCATGGTCGAGATGGCCATGCGTCAGCCAGATTTCCTTGATGACCAAACCGTTCTCCGCGATCGATTGCAGGATGAGCGGCACATCGCCGCCCGGATCGACGACGACGCCTTCCTTGGTGTCTGCATCGAAGAAGATCGTGCAGTTCTGTTGGAAGGGTGTCACCGGAATAATGCCGGCCTGGAGCATGCCCATAACTGCCTCGCTTGGTGTCTCGGATGCTCAGGGTATAGTCCGAAACCGTGCGAAGGACAGCCGGAATCTTCTGCCTTAGAGGCGCGTATCACGGCAAAAAGACGCGCTGAAACAAGAATTTATGGATCTCCACCCTGTCGCTGGATGTCATTAAAATCGAATTTTATCCCGAAAATTCAATTGCTTGCCTGAAGCCGCCTGAGCGTAGCGCTTTGCACTGCGGAGCGCATGGGAACATCGTGGAATGCCGCGCGTTGTCAGCCCATCGAAACTAAGGAGACGCTCACATGACCTTGAAGAGAAACATTCTGCTGGCGGGGGCCGTGCTCCTGGCGACCGCTGGCCTTGCGCAGGCGGAGATGACGGCGACGACCGTCAACGATCTCAACGTCCGCGCCGGCCCCGGCCCGCAATATCCGGCAGTTGGTCTTGCCACGCGCGGCTCGACCGCGGTGCTTGATGGCTGCATCGAAGGCAGCCGCTGGTGCCGTGTCGACGTCAACGGCATGCGCGGCTGGGTCTATGCCGATTATCTACAGGTCGACCAAGGCGGCAGCCAGGTCATCGTCGAGCAGCACCGCGCCGAGATCGGCGTTCCCGTCGTGACCTACGAGTCGACCGCCAGTGTCGTCCCAGTTGATCCGCAGCCGGCGCCGGGCGACGAGTTGCTCGGCCCGGTCGGGGCTGTCGAGACCATCACTCCGCCCGAAACGGTCCGCACCTATATCGACACCAATCCCGGCCAGACGGTGCAGCTCGGCGGCGATGTCGTCGTCGGCGCCGAAGTCCCTGGCGACGTCACCTTCCAGACGATCCCGGATTATGGGTACCGTTATACGAGGATCAACGATCGGCCGGTGCTGGTCGATCCCGGTACACGCCGGATCGTCTACGTTTATCAGTGATGTAATCGGCAAAATACAACGGGGCGGTCGGCTGGCCGCCTCGTTTCCAGCCCCTTCTGCTTCATCCCTTGCCTCCCGCATGGGTTGATTTTTTCTTAACGCTTTCCTCCTGAATATGATAAAATGCTAACATGCCGAAGGTTCGGCATATAAACGGCGATCGGGGAGATCGCCAGAGGAGGAAAGTCATGGAAGCCCTACTTCCGCTCGTCACACAGTTGATTGCCGGCGCCATCGGCGGCAATGCCGCGAGCGCCGCCTTAAAGCAGAACGCGATTAACGTCGTCGCCCGTACGATCGCAGGCGCGATCGGCGGTGTCGCCGGCGGCATGCTGCTCAGCATGGTCGGTGGGGAAGCGGCTATGACCGGCCTGATCGCCGACGGCATCGGCGGATTGATTGGCGGCGGCATTCTCTCGACGCTCGCCGGACTGGTCATGGCACGGGCGCATCGGTAAATGCCCGGCCGGCGTTCAGCTCAGCGCCGCGCCTTTTCAGCCGTGCGGCGCCGTAACGCTTTGAATTGCCGGGCGATCGCGTGAAGGATCTTATCCGGCAGCGACTGCCGCCGGATAGACGTCCTTCATGTAGTCGTTCATCAGCGTCTCGGAAATCACCGACGGCGTGAAGCGATGCGGGCCGATCTCGGAAACTGGGGTCACCTCAGCAGCCGAGCCGGTGAGGAAACACTCGCTGAAGCCGGGGAGCTCTTCCGGCAGGATCGCGCGTTCGATGACCTCGATGCTGCGGCGTTTGGCGAGTTCAATGACGGTCTGGCGGGTGATGCCGTTCAGGAAGCAATCCGGGGTCGGCGTGTGAATGACGCCATCCTTGATGAAGAAGATGTTGGGGCCTGTCGCTTCGGCGACCTGGCCGCGATAATCGAGCATCATTGCATCGGCATAGCCCTTGGCTTCGGCGGCGTGCTTGGAAATGGTGCAGATCATGTAGAGACCGGCAGCCTTGGAGGCGCAAGGCGCAGTCTTCGGATCGGGACGACGGTATTCGGCGATATCGAGGCGGATGCCCTTCAGCTTCTCGGTCGGATTGAAATAGCTGCCCCATTGCCAGATGGCGATGGCGACATTGATGCGATTGGCCTGCGCCGAAACGCCCATCATCTCACTGCCGCGCCAGGCGATCGGCCTGACATAGGCATCTTGGAAACCCTGGCGCTTCAAGAGCTCGACGGTCGCCGCGTCGAGTTCCTCGACGGAGTAGGGCACATTGAAGCCGAGGATCTCGGCGGATCTGTGCAGGCGCTGGTTATGTTCGGTGAGCTTGAACACCTGGCCGCCATAGGCGCGCTCGCCCTCGAAGACGGCGCTGGCATAATGCAGGCCGTGCGTCAACACGTGGATCTTGCCGTCCTTCCAGGCGACAAACTCGCCGTTGAACCATATTTCGCCGTCCAGCTGGTCGAAAGGAACTGAAGCCATCCCTAGTCTCCTCCGGCGCTTCAAGCGCCATGCCTGTTGATTGTTGTCCCCATTACGTTTTATCCACAGACGCAAGGGGAAATCGCGTATTGCGTCGGAGTGCAGGACGGGCCTTGGTTTCTGGGGAAATGCCGAGGAATAAAAGTCCGTGCGGGGCTCTCCCAGAGGTCGGAAAGCTAGCCGCGACGCAAATTTATGTCAATAAAGCTGACATATCTTGGCGAAAGTTTCCCGCGGGGTGCGAAGAGAGAAAGGAATGCCGAGTGTCACGACAGACCGGCCCCAAAGCAGGCAAGCCAGAGCCGCTGGCCACGCCGATGGAAGATACTGACATCATCGATTTCGAGATTATCGAACAGTTCTTCTTCGCCTATCGCGACTTCGTTTCCGATCCTGACGCCATCCTCGAAAAGAGCGGCTTCGGCCGGGCCCATCACCGCGTCGTGCATTTCGTCAACCGCAATCCCGGCATGACGGTTGCCGATCTTCTCGATACGCTGAGGATTACCAAGCAGAGCCTTGCAAGGGTGCTGAAACAGCTGATCGATTCAGGCTATATTCGCCAGGTGGCAGGCCCCGAGGACCGGCGGCAGCGCAAGCTCTATCCAACGAAATCGGGACGAGAGCTGGCGCTTGCACTTGCCGAGCCGCAATCGCGCCGCATTGAGCGGGCATTCGATGGGGCTTCTGCGGAGGTGCGGGAGGGCGTAAAAGCTTTCCTCAGGGGAATGCGGGACAGACAGAAGGCGGATTGAATGGCGGTCAAGACAGGTATTTCAGACGATGCGGCGCATCTGCTGGTGGTCGACGACGACTCGCGCATCCGTGCGCTGCTCAATCGTTATCTCGCCGAGAACGGCTTCCGCGTCACTGTCGCCGCCGACGGCGCCGAGGCTCAGCGCAAGCTCGCGGGTCTCGATTTCGACCTGATCATCATGGATGTGATGATGCCCGGCGAATCCGGCATCGACGTCACCCGCGGGCTTCGCGCCATCAAGAACGTGCCGATCATCATGCTGACGGCGCTGGCGGAATCGGGCAACCGGATCGAAGGCCTCGAGGCGGGCGCCGACGACTATCTTTCCAAGCCCTTCGACCCGCGCGAATTGGTGCTGCGCATCAACAACATTCTGCGCCGCAATGCCGGCGGCGAGGGACCGAAGATCGAACAGGTGATGTTCGGCCCCTATACCTTCTCACTCACCCGCAAGGAGCTGAAGAAAGCCAGCGAGGTGATCCGGCTCACCGACCGCGAGCAGGAGATCATGCTGCTCTTTGCACGGCGCGCCGGTGATACGATCCCCCGCCATGAACTGATCGGCAACGACACAGAGGTCGGCGAGCGCACGATCGACGTGCAGATCAACCGGCTGCGGCGTAAGATCGAGGATGATCCGGCCAATCCCGTCTGGTTGCAGACCGTGCGCGGCATCGGATACAGGCTGAGCATCGACTAGATCTGAGGATAGAGGCCAGGACCGGCGCTAATGGTGACGATCGACAGCTTGCGGCGGGAAGACCGCACTTCTGGGCCGGGCTGGCGCTCGATTGCCCGCTGGCTGCGCCGGCGGCTGCCGACCGGGCTTTACGCGCGCTCGCTGCTGATCATCATCATTCCGATGGTGCTGTTGCAATCCGTCGTCGCCGCCGTCTTCATGGAGCGCCACTGGCAGATGGTGACGGAGCGGCTGTCGCTGGCCGTCACCCGCGACATCGCCGCGATCATCGAGATCATCGAGACCTACCCGCAGAATTCGGACTATAACGAGATCATCCGCATCGCCCGCGACCAGCTCAGCCTGCAGATCTCGATCGAGCCGGACGGCGATCTGCCGCCGCCGCGCGTCAAGCCGTTCTTCTCGATACTCGACGGCATCCTCAGCGACGAGATCACCGACGAGATCCACCGGCCTTTCTGGATCGACACGGTCGGCAACTCGAACCTCGTCGAGATCCGCATCAAGCTCGACAACAAGATCCTCAGGGTGCTGACCAAGCGCAGCCAGACCTATGCCTCGAACACACATATCTTCATCGTCTGGATGGTCGGCACCTCGCTGGTGCTGATCGGCATCTCTATCCTCTTCCTGCGCGGGCAGATCCGGCCGATCCTGACCTTGGCGCGAGCGGCCGAAAGCTTCGGCAAGGGGCAGAAGCCCGATAATTTCTATCCGCGCGGTGCCGACGAGGTCAGGCGCGCCGGCCTTGCCTTCATCCTGATGCGCGAGCGAATTGAACGGCAGATCGAGCAGCGCACCGCGATGCTCTCCGGCGTCAGCCATGATCTGCGCACCATCCTCACCCGCTTCAAACTGCAACTGGCGCTCGCCGGCGACAATCCCGACCTGCATGGGCTGAACGACGACGTCAACGATATGCAGGCCATGCTGGAGGCCTACACGGCCTTCGCACGCGGCGAAGTCGAAGAGGATGTCGGCGAGCTGAAACTCAGCGAGATCTTCGTAAAGCTGGAATCCGATTTCGCTCTGCACGGCAAGACATTCAGCTATTCCATCGAAGGCGATGACGACATATCCGTCAGGCCGAATGCTTTCATGCGTCTCGTCACCAACCTGGCCTCGAATGCCCGCCGTTATGCCGGCAGGCTCGACATCGAAGCCAAGCACAATGCCAAATGGCTGACCGTCATCTTCGACGATGACGGACCGGGTATTCCGGAAAAGAACCGCGAGGACGTTTTCAAGCCGTTCTTCCGACTGGACGCGGCGCGTAACCTCGATGCGTCGGGCACCGGCCTTGGCCTTGCGATTGCCCGCGACATCGCCCGCAGCCACGGCGGCAACGTCACCCTCGCCGACAGCCCGCTCGGCGGACTGAGGGCAACGATCCGCATCCCTGCTTAGAACGGGTTTTGGTTGTCGGCAACGGTCGGCAGCTTCACGGCTTTGCGTGCATCGAATGCATCCAGATGTTCGACGATCCAACGCCAGAGGCCAGCGACCTGCATGAGGAGGTCGCGTCCGAGCGGCGTCAACTCATATTCAACGCGCGGCGGCACTTGCGGATAGAGCGTGCGGATGATGAGGCCGTCTCTTTCGAGGGTGCGCAGCGTCTGCGTCAGCACCTTTTGGCTGATGCCCTCGACCCTTTCCATAAGGCGCGAGAAGCGCAGGGGTGCGCCCGCACCGGAGAGCACGTGCAGGATGCGCAGCGGCCATTTCGACGCCGCCCGCTCGATCAGTTCGCGGGCGCGCGCATCCTGTTCATCCGTCATGCTGCTGCAGAAATCGAACATGTCGCTCGGCAAGTCAGTTACCTCAAGGTGCGTATAGATCGCCAGGGTACCTTCTTTCGATCGGATACGATAGACCATACATGAGCCGGGAACCAAAGAAGGAAAGGTTTCCGATGTCCAAGGTCTGGTTGATTACAGGGAGTTCGCGCGGTCTCGGCCGAGCGTTGGCGGAGGCGGTTTTGGCCTCCGGCGACAATCTGGTGGCGACGGCGCGCGATCCGGCCCAACTTGCCGATCTGTCCGAGCGATATGGCGGCCAGGTGCTGACGGTCGCGCTCGACGTGACCGACGAGACGGCGGCCACGGCAGCGGTCGAGGCCGGTGTGAAGCGGTTCGGACGCATCGACGTGCTTGTCAACAATGCCGGCTACGGCAATGTCTCCTCGATCGAAGATACCAGCCTTGCCGATTTCCGGGCGCAGATCGAGGCCAATCTGTTCGGCACGATCATCATGACCAAGGCGGTCATCGCCCTGATGCGCGAACAGGGGGCAGGGCATATCATCCAGTTCTCATCCGTCGGTGGCCGGATCGGACCTGCCGGGCGCGGCGCCTATTCGGCAGCGAAATTCGGTGTCGAGGGCTTTTCCGAGGTGTTGGCGAAAGAGGTCGCGCCATTCGGCATCAGGGTGACGGTGATCGAGCCCGGCGGCTTCAGGACCGATTTCGCCGGCGCCTCGACGGTGCTTGCCGAAGGGCGGCAGGACTATGCGGAGACGGTCGGCGCTACCGTGCGCTTCCAGCGTGAGTATAATGGTCGCCAGCCCGGAGATCCTGCCAAAGCGGCTGCGGTGGTCATCCATATCGCCGGCCTCGATGCAGCACCGCTCCGGCTGCTGCTCGGCAGCGATGCTGTCCGCAATGTCGAGAAAGCGGATGCCGCGCGTATCGACGCTGATCGGGAATGGCGCGCGGTCAGCGTCTCGACCGATTTCGAACCCGATGCCGATATGCTTTGAGAAAAATTCGCTGACGGATCACAAAAGAAAGTGCCGCTCGAAAGCGGCGCCTGGCATCAGCGATGATAATGCATGTCGCCCGGAAGTGTGCAGCGGTTCCGGGATAGCATGCACAATAGCAAAAGAGCGTCGCGTGAATTTAGTTTGAAGCGACGCGCTTTAGAGAGATCAGCCGGCGGTACAGAAATGGCTGCGGCCGTCATTGCCGATATAGGTGCCGCTACGCGAATCGAAAGAGCGGTAGCGGTAAGAGCAGTAACGCTCCCACTGCGGCGACCAGGGCTCCACCGACGTGCGGACCGGTGCATAGTATCGCGGCTGCTCGACATATTGCGGCTGCTCGACATAGACGCGACGCGGGGCGCGATAGACCGGAGCGGGCTCGTAATAATCCGGCTCGTAAGCCGGGTCGATGTAGCGGCGCTCTTCGTATGCAGGACCGTTATTGGTATTGGCGATGGCCGAACCGACGATCAGGCCGGTCGCGAGACCAAGGGCGCCGCCGACGAGCGCATCGTTGCCGTTGTGATGGTGCCAATGACGGTCGCCGGCCGATGCATCGCCAATGGCGGAGAGGGTAAGCGCAGCAGCCGTTGCCGTCAGCATAAGAGTTTTTACGAGCCTGTTCATCAGCGTAGGTCCTAATCGCGGGAACCGAACGCCGGTTCCTTTCTCGATGGTGGCAGTCCTATAGATTGGTGGCTGAACGAAGGCTGAACGACAAAACCCGGCATCGCTGCCGGGCATCAACTCGAATTCGACAGCCTTGTTAAGAGGTTCAGCCCGCAATCTGCAGATTGACGGCCTTGGGGCCCTTGCCGCGGCGATCCGGCTCCGTGTCGAAGCTTACCTTCTGGTTTTCCGTCAGACCGGCCAGCCCGGAGGCTTGAACGGCAGAAATGTGAACGAAGATATCGGCGCCGCCCCGGTCCGGCTTGATGAAGCCGAAGCCTTTGTCGGTATTGAAGAATTTTACAGTGCCAGTCTCTGCCATGCGTCAGGTCCCTTTTCTCTCTGCCCGCCATCCACACGGGCAGCATCATAGCATTGCCTCCTTGCGGGAGGTGTAGGCAGGCAATTCTTGAAATGTGAGAAAAAGGTCCCCTCTACCTCGGCCTGTTCCAGGCAGGACTTCGCCCGCCATCTTCGGAACCGGCTGACCGGAATATTAGCGTTCCCGGCGCGCAAATACTTAAGGACTTCCCATGCTCGCAAAATGCCCGAACGCGCTGAGAATGCTGCGGTTAAAGGATTTTGGCAAGCAAAAGTTTTTAGCGTGCCGTGCGGCGCGCACCCCTGCGAATATCCAATTTGCGCAAAAACGCAAAATTTTCTTCGAAGATAGAGGAATGATTAACGTTTTATATCGTCTGCAATATAAGTTCGGAGCAGATTTTCCCAATAATGCAACGTGAACGCGTCTTTACGCATCCGATAAATTTTTTCTCAACGCGTGACTCACCCGCATTTCGACGCGTGTTCAGGTGACTGGCAGGCGTCGCCGGGCAAATCCAGGCACGAGTTCGACCACAAGCATAGCGATAAACATCAGCGCGCAACCTGCATAGCCGGTCACTGGCATCGTCTCGCCCAGCAGCAGGGCTGCGAGCGAGGCGCCGAAGAGCGCTTCGGCGGAGAGGAAGATCGCTGCCTGCGAGGGTGTGGTGTAACGCTGGGCGATCACCTGCAGCACGAAGGCCAGGCCCGAGGAGAAGATGCCGACATAGACGATCTCAGGTGCCGCGGCCCGTATCGCAGAGAGGCTGATCGGTTCGACGATTGCGGCAATGACAAGCGCGCAGATTGCGGTGACGGCGAATTGCGTGGCCGAGAGGGCGAGCGGCCGTCCGGTCGCAGAAACAGTCGTGCCGGCAAGGGTGATCTGGATTGCCCAGAAGCCGGCGCAGACCATTGTCAGGAGGTCGCCTGATGTAAGGGCCGAGAGGTGATCGCCTGACAAGAGATAGATGCCGGTGACAGCCATCAGCCCCCCCGGCCAGATGATCCAATGCGGGGCACGACGCAGGAAGAACACGGCGATCAGCGGCACGAAGACAACATAGAGGCCGGTGATGAAGCTCGAATTCGTCACAGTCGTCGTCTGGAGCCCGACCTGCTGCGTGGCTGCGCCGCCGAAAAGCGCAAGGCCGGTCAGAATATAGAGTTTCGCATGGCGTGCGCTGGTCTTCACCTTGGAGTTGAGCGCTTCGAAAACGACGAAAGGCAGCACGGCCAGCGTCGCGACGGTGAAACGCAGGGCAATGAACCAGAAGGGGCCGATCGCCTTCATCGCCGTCGATTGCGCGACGAAGCCGCCACCCCAGATGGCGGCTGCAAGCAACAGCAGAAGGTTCGCCTGAGCGCGCGTCATGTCGTCCTCGATGGGGAAGGAATGTGCCCCAGCGGTTAGCAGTTGCGTTTCCTTTCGGCAAGGGTGCAGACTATGTTGCCGGTTGGCGGAGGTGACAGCATGCAACGCGACGAAGGCCGGCTGGCCGGCGAAATGGCGGCGATGCCCGGGACGGCAGGCTATTCTGGCACGCCGCTCGCCAAGAAGCTCGGCCTCGCGCGCGGCCAGGCGGCTGCTCTTCTCGGCGTTCCCGAAACGATTGGCGAGATCTATGGCTTCGACGGCTTTGCCTCGGTCGCCCTTGCGCTTCCCGAAACGCCTCGGCGGGCGTTTGACTACATGCACCTGTTTACGACCGAGCGAGCGACGTTGGAGGCTTTCGCGTCCGCGCTTTTTCGTGTTCTGAGACCGGATGGCATCCTCTGGATCTCCTGGCCGAAGAAGAGTTCGCGGGTGCCGACGGACGTCACCGAGGATGTGCTACGAGAGATCCTCCTTCCGACCGGCCTTGTTGACGTCAAGGTCTGCGCCGTCGATGAGGTCTGGTCCGGACTGAAATTTGTTATCCGCAAGGAGTTACGTGGCGCGTTGTGATCTTTCAGCCGTTATTGGCCTCAGCGCGCGAAACCCTGAGCAGCGATCCGCTGTCCTCGTCCGTCACCATCAGCAGCGCGCCGTCGGGTGCGACGACGACATCGCGGATCCGGCCGTATTCACCCTCGAACAGGCGCTCTTCGGCGACGAAGGCGCCGCTTTCGTCGCGCTGCATGCGCGAAAGCAGCTGAAACTTCAGCGCCGCGACGAGGAAATTGCCGTCCCATTCCGGGAACATGGCGCCGCGGTAGACCGTGAGCGCACCAGGGGCAATCGACGGATCCCAGTAATGCAGCGGCTGTTCCAGCCCTTCCCTCGCGGTGCCTTCGCCGATTTCCGCACCCGAATAGTCGCGGCCATAGGTGATGATCGGCCAGCCGTAATTCTTGCCTGCCTCAGGCTGGTTGATTTCGTCACCGCCGCGCGCGCCGTGTTCGACGGTGTAGAGCTTGCCGTCCTTGGTATCGAAGGTGATACCCTGCGGGTTGCGGTGGCCCTTCGACCAGATTTCCGGCAGCGCCTTGCCGCCGTCCTTGAATGGGTTGTCGGCCGGGATGCTGCCATCGGCATTGATGTGGATGATCGAGCCGGCATCATCCTGCCAGTCCTGCGAGCGGTCGCGGTCGCCACGGTCGCCGACGCTGATGAACAGCGAACCATCACGGGCTATGGCGATGCGCGAGCCGTACTGGATATTGCCGGAGGTGAAGCGCCGCATGGTGAAAACAGGCGTTACGGCGCCCAGTCTCTTCTCGTCAGCGGAAAGCGTGGCGCTGAAGGCTTCAGTGCCAGAGCCCTGTGCATTGGCGATGGCGGCGGTGAAATAGATCCTTCTAGATGTCGCAAAGTCCGGGGCGAGCGCCACGTCCATCAGGCCGCCCTGGCCACGGGCGCTGACCGTGGGCACGCCGCCGATCGGGTCGGAGATATTGCCATCGCGGATGATGCGCATGCGGCCGGGCCGCTCGGTGACGAGATAGGCGCCATCGGGCAACACCTCGACCGCCCAGGGATGCTCGAGGCCCTTGGCGAGATTGTCGACACGAACGGCGGGACCCTGCGTATTGACGGTATCGGCCGCATCGGCGGACACGGCGCCGAACAGGAACAGCGCTGCTGCGAAATGGAAGGCGGATATTCTCTTCATCTTGCTTCCCCGGTCATCTCTCCCGTCCGAACGTGGAGCGGGCAGGGGAGAGCTTCAACCCTCATTCGACCTGCAATAACGGCTTTGTGTTTACCGGTTGAACGGAGCCGGTCGCCCGGCCGTCGATCAGTTCGGCCTTCGCCTTCAGCAGGAAACCGTCGCCGATCAGCGCCAGGCCGTAAACGGCAAGACCGGCAATAGCAAAGACGATCGCCCGTTCGGTCGAGGAAAGACGCCAGAGGAAAAAACCTTTCCTTTGCCGCGTCTTCGGCATGTCGTGGGTCGTGGCTAGGGCAAGTTCCAGATAGGTCGGAAGCGGCTCGAATTCACTCGCTCCCTCATTCTCAACTGTAGCGGGCCTATCGACCATCGCGCTTGGCTCCGATCATGACGATGTCCTTGAGGCGACGACGCCAGACTGCCAGCCCGCTTGCCGCCGTCAGCGCCAGGAGCAGCATGGTGAGCCCATGCGTAATCTGCTCGTCGGCGCGCATCGCCGCCTGCGGCAGGTTCACGGTCGAGAACTTCTGCGCGATCATAGTGGTGGCCCTGGCGATCGGCTCGGAGACATCGATTGCGACGTCGGCCTTCAGCCATGGCGCTTCGACATAGAAGCCCGGCTCCTTCGACGGAAAGAGCAGCGAACCGCTGTTGACGTCGTTCGGTCGGACAAGTGCTGCAAGTTGGCTGGATGTCTGCTGCGTCTCGGCGGCGCGCGCGGCGGAGGCAATACCCAATGTTGCGGCTACGCAGGCAACAAAGGCGGTGACGACGACAAGAAATGAAACGGAGATCCGGCGCATGCGCCCGATGGCAAACTCATCTTCCAGAACCATTGGCGACCCTCAATAACCAATTTCGCAGACCGGAATGATGCGGCTTCGATCTCGGCGCGCTCGCGACCGAATTGCGGCGGTGTGCGGCATTTGTTGCGGCTTATTGGTGGCGATGACGAAAACCGACGATCTCTTTGTTTTCAAAAGACATCGGCGACGAAAACGCGATTCGGGGATCAGGTCGCCTGGCCCCGCCTTGCCGGCCTTCGCAGGCGGAGTGCCGCTGAACCGTCCGAGACGCTATTTCTATCCAAGACCCATGGCCCAGAAGGTCACGGCTCTCATGGACGGGTGATCCTATAAACCAGCAAATCGTCCGAATCGACAAGCTTGGTTGCGGTCTTGTCCAGATAGTCGATGACCCCATCATGATGCTCGACGAACCGCCGGTCCTGCTTGTCGACGGCATTCTTGGCCGCGCCGAACAGATCGGCGCCCTGCGCGCGCAGTTCCTCGAGCTGCGCGATCGCGGTGGCGTCATCCGCGACGAATTTCGACCATTCGACATCGCCTCCGCCAGGCGGGAACACCCAGCCGCGCGCCCTGCTGTAGTAGACTGCGACGGGATCGCCGACCTCGGGCGCGATGGCGACTACGAGGTCGCCCGGTTGCGCCAACCGCGCCAGTTCCTCGCCAAGCAGCTTGCCCTTCATGGCGATTGGCTTCTTCATCGTCCTGACAAGGGGCAAGGTCGACCAGGCAAGCGCGACGGCCACGATGCAGATCGAGCGAAACACCACCGCCGGCGTTGGAACGGTTCTGGAGGCAAGCGTTGCCAGAAGAAGCGCGCCGTGGCCGCAGAACATCGCGACCGGCACATGGAAGATGTGGAAGTTCCACACATTGCTGGTGATCTCGCCCGCCGCCGCCAGATAGAGGATCATGGCCGCAGCCAGCCACACATAGGGAATGGCCGAAAGGGTGCGTTGCTTCGGGTCTTCGGCGGGCCTGGGTGGCATCCACAAGCCGACCGCGAGCAGCACCATGAACGGATAGCCGTAGAACCACAAGACCGAGGTGTTCCATAAGGATTGGAAGTAGAACCTGTCCCTGACGTATGTCCAGAAGCCGTAATCCCAGATATAACCGCCACTGCCGGCGAAATGAAACGGCGGATAGCTGCGGCCGAGATAAATCGCCCAGCTGAAATAGGCGCCGACGACGGCCAGGCTCAAAAGCCCAGACAGGAAGACCCAGGTCGCCTGCTTTCGCTTCTTCTCCAGAATCCAGCAGACCATCAGATAGAAGATGACGGCGCCGGCGGCGAGGCCTGGTGGCTTTGACAGCGCGCCGAGCGAGAAGCTGACCGTGGCGAGTGGCAAGAGCCAGCCGCTGCCGCCGGCCCAGAATTTGGCGAATAGCCAGATGCCAACGGTCACCAAGGCCAGCATCGCGGGATCGGGAAGAAACGAGCTGTCGATCATGATCGCCGCCGGCATCAGCGCGTAGGCAAGTGCCGCCGCGTGGGCGTGCATCTCGTCCCAGCATAGCGCCGTTAGTCTGTGCAGCGAAAACACCGTCACCAGACCGAAGAAGGCCGCAACCATGCGGCCGAACCAGTCGTGCCAGCCGAAGAGTTGATAGAGCAAGGCTGTGAGATAGCTGACGATCTGGAACTCGCGGCCCTGATAGCTTGGCCCGGGCCCGGTCCAACTGACCTCCGGAAAGAAGATGTTCCAGCTGCGGTGCTGGAAATTGTCGGCCATCATGGCGGTGCTTATCTCGCGCCAGCTGAAGCCGTCGACCAGCGGCAAGGTGATCTTGTGGAACCTGAAGACGATCGCAATAAACAGGATCCCCAGCAAGATCGCCGTGTTGAGGCTCAGATAGTTGCGAAAAGCCATGTCCCGGTCGGTCATCTGCTGCGGGTAGTGCTGACCTTCGGCCTGGTTCATTTCCGGGTCGTCGGTCATCTGAAAACCGCGTCCCTTCCGACGCCCGGCACGGCGCGATACGCGCCGGCATCGGATCGAGAGGAAGATTGGGTTGAGCGGGATCTCGCCGACGGCGCGGTCGGCTGCGGGGCGGCTCGTAGCCATCACCGAGCAGCGGTTTGGAAGGCTTGCGGGGCGGCTTTGTCATGACGGCAGTTCATCACCAATGCCTTAAAAAGCAATTCGCCCAGATTGATTATTGACTCCATTCCTCAGGACCGGCGTGATGTCGAAGGTCAGGTCGGATGCCGGCGATAATCTTGAACTCCTCGACATGCTCGCGGATGACTTCGAGCGGCAGCTTCCAAAACAGATAAATCCCGATGTTCTCAAGAGATTGACTCAAGAGTTGCGCGTAGCGCTTCGACTGCGCGCTGCAAGCCTTGCCGAAAAGGGCGGCGACCCGCTCGCCGATGTGGCGAAACGATCAATAAGAATCATTGCCTCCATCACGCCTTTGCGCTTGAAATGCCATCATACATTGGACATAGAGCTAGGCGCAGAACTCCGGTCCCGGCTTTCTGCCCGTTTCAACCATTAGGACCGATATCATGGCTTTCCTTGCCGACGCTCTTTCCCGTGTGAAGCCTTCAGCCACCATCGCCGTTTCCCAGAAAGCGCGCGAGCTGAAGGCAAAAGGACGTGACGTGATTGGCCTCGGCGCGGGCGAGCCGGATTTCGATACACCCGAGAATATCAAGAAGGCCGCCATCGACGCGATCAACCGCGGCGAGACGAAGTACACGCCGGTTTCCGGGATTCCCGAATTGCGCAAGGCGATCGCTGCCAAGTTCAAGCGTGAAAACGGCCTGGAATATACCTGGGAGCAGACGATCGTCGGCACCGGCGGCAAGCAGATCCTGTTCAACGCCTTCATGGCGACGCTGAACCCCGGCGACGAAGTGGTCATCCCGGCGCCTTACTGGGTTTCCTATCCGGAGATGGTTGCGCTATGCGGCGGCACGCCAATTTTCGTTTCGGCCACCCAGGAGCATGACTTCAAGCTCCAGGCGGCAGATCTCGAAAAGGCGATCACACCGAAGACCAAGTGGTTCATCTTCAACTCGCCGTCCAACCCGACGGGTGCTGCCTATACGCAGGACGAGCTGAAGGCGCTGACCGACGTACTGATGAAGCATCCGCATGTCTGGGTACTGACCGACGACATGTACGAGCACCTGACCTATGGCGACTTCAAGTTCGTCACGCCTGTCGAAGTCGAGCCGAAACTCTACGACCGCACGCTGACGATGAATGGCGTCTCCAAGGCCTATGCGATGACCGGCTGGCGTATCGGCTATGCCGCAGGCCCGATCCAGCTCATCAAGGCGATGGACATGATTCAGGGTCAGCAGACCTCGGGGGCGACGTCGATCGCCCAGTGGGCGGCTGTCGAAGCGCTGAACGGCACGCAAGACTTCATCCCTGAGAACAAGAAGATCTTCGAAGGCCGTCGCGATCTCGTCGTTTCGATGCTAAACCAGGCCAAGGGCATCGTCTGCCCGGTGCCGGAAGGCGCTTTCTACGTCTATCCTTCCTGCAAGGGCTTGATTGGCAAAACCGCACCCTCTGGCAAGGTCATCGAGACGGACGTAGATTTCGTTTCTGAGCTCCTGGAATCCGAAGGCGTTGCCGTCGTTCAAGGCTCGGCCTTCGGCCTCGGCCCGAACTTCCGCATCTCCTATGCAACGTCGGAAGAGCAGCTCGAGGAAGCCTGCCGCCGCATCCAGCGCTTCTGCGCCGCTTGCAGGTAAGCGGACTGCGATAAGATCGATCGAAGGCCTGCCGGTGACGGCGGGCCTTTTTTGTGGCGACGTTGACGATGTGGCTGCATGTGGCTACATTTGAAGCGTGAAGACCGTTTCGATCCGCGACGCGAAGAACCGGCTGACCGAGCTTGCCCGCGAGGTCGAGCAAGGCGAAACCATTGTTGTGACGCGGAACGGCCGGCCGGTGTTCGATCTGGTGCCACATCAGAAACGCGGCGGTTTGAACCTGGAAGCTGGTCAGGCCTATCTTCGCTCACGAGGCATTACCAATCCCGTCCCGTTCATCGCAGATGATTTTGACGATCCGCTGCCCGAGGATTTTCTCCTGAAGCCGTTGCCGTAACCATGCAGCTTCTCCTTGATACCCATATCGTTCTCGCGATCCTGCGCAAGGACGTCGGACATCGGTTCCGGGAGATCGCGGCGCTGCTTGGTGACAGCAAGACCGTGGGTTTCGTCAGTGTTGCAAGTCTTTGGGAGACGGCGATAAAGGCTCGGCTGGGAAAGCTGGATCCTGGCATGCCGCTCGAAGACATCGCGCGATCTCTTGAGGAAATAGGGCTGATACTGCTGCGGATCGAAATTCAGCACGTCATCACTGCCGCCGACCCCGAGCCGGAGACGCGCGATCCCTTCGACCGAATGCTGCTGGCACAGTGCAAGGTCGAGGGGCTGCAGCTTGCGACGGTCGACCGGTTGCTCGTCGGCCATCCGCTGGCGCTGCGATTATAGGCTCATATCCCGATTCAACGCCTTGCGGCCTTGATTCCGCTTTGCCTCGCAAGTCGTTGAATTCCGATTCTAAACGTGACGCAGAGTGACGGTTCGGCGGGTGATCTGCGGTTGCGGGGCGGCGCCAAACCAACTAGATATCCGGCATTAAGTTTAAGTTGCCGCTTTGGGAGGCCGGGATTTTGCAGCAGAGTGCGGTGATCGTCTGTTCGGATGTCAACATGCTGCCGGCCGCCTGCTGCACCCTGCTTTCCGTCAAGCGCAATCTGGGGGCTTCGCCAGCGGAGTTCCTGCTTCTCGGCATCGACCTCAAGCCGAGCGAAATCGCCGAGGTTGGAAATTTCGCGCGGCTGCACGATATGGCGATCACCGTGCTGCCCTATAATACGCCGGAAACTCCAAAGCAGGCGCGAGGCCGCTGGTCGGCCGCGACACTGGCGCGGCTCTACATGGATCTGCATATTCCCGATCATATCGAGCGCCTGCTTTACCTGGACGCCGACGTGCTGGCGGTGGCACCCGTCGACGAACTCTTCACCAGAGATTTTCGAGGCAAGGCGCTTGCCGCGGTCGACGATTATGTCATGGCCTTTCCTGAGAAGGCCGGCGCGCGGCAGCGAAAGATCGGCATGCGCGAGGGCGGCCGGTATTTCAATGCCGGCGTGCTGCTGTTCGATTGGTCGGCCTGCCGGGCGAAGGGGCTCTTTGCCAGGACACGGGAGATATTCGAGGAGCGGTCGCATCTTTTCGAGAATAACGACCAGGATGCGCTGAACGTCAGCTTCGACGGCGACTGGCTGGCGCTCGATCCGCGCTGGAACACGCAGACGGGCCTCCTGCCTTTCGTGGGCCGGCCGGCGATCTTTCATTTCACCGGCCGGAAAAAACCGTGGCAGGCGACCGTTCCCTGGGTGCACCGGCAGATGGCCAGGCGTTATATCGAGGATCTGCGAGACACGCCCTGGGCTTCCTTCTGCAGACAGCCGTCGATGACGGGCCGGGTGGCGGGCTTTCTCTCGCATATGGGAAAGCAGATCGGCGGGCTGACGCGGCTGGCACGGATGCGCGCCTATTTCAGCAACAGCTAGTAAGGCGCGTCCTTGGAAAGTGCATGTGAGCCGATATGGAATCGATCCCCAGCGATATCAACACCGTGGCCGCAGCAGATGACGGATTGCATTTCCTCACGCCGGAAGCGTGGAAAGCGCTGCTGTCGGGCTATTCCCACATCGTGCTGGTGGCAAACAGCGAGGCGGTCGATTTCGAGCAGCTGCGAAGCGAGTTGCCGGAGACGGCGCTCTACGTCTTCTTCAATAATGTCTACAAGGTGCTCGACGAACCCTTCGCCGGCCATGCGGTGCTGGTTGCCCGCAGCGGCGTGATGGGCGCCAATATCGTCCACCGGCGCGAGGCTGCGGATGTCCTGCGCTTCTTTGCCGGCGACAATTTTCTGGGCGTCGTCAATATTCGCGTTTCTCCCGAGGAAAACTTCAGCGAGGAGAGCCGCTTCAACGGCGCCAGAGCCCGTCACCTTGATCTGACGCAGATGATCGGGGATCTCTATCCGACAGGCAAGATCGCGACGAGCGGCTTTGCGCTGGCGCTCTGGCTCGCCGAGCTGCAACTGCCGGGCAAGATCCTGCTTGCCGGCTTTTCGGCAAAGAGGAGCGAGAAGTGGAAGGTCTTCGACGTGCACGATTGGACGTTCGAGCAGATATTCCTGCGTCTCTTTGCCAGGATGGGCACGATCTCGATGATGGGTGGTGTCGATACGAGCCCCTATGCGGCGCTCGCCAAACGATTTCCACAGCTGCCGCCGATCGAGATTGCGATGACGGCGGCCGAGGTTCTGTCGGAGCGACTTCACAATGCCAACAGCCAGATCGACAGGCTGATGTCCGTCACCAAATCCATCCGGGCCGTCGAAGGTTTCTTCCGGCGCTTCAAGCCGAAAACCCGTAAGCAGCGTTTCCTCGAAAAGTCGAAGGAATAATGGTCGCAGGTCCGTGCTGACAGGCGTGAGCTGCCAAGAAGGCTGTTCGAATATCGGTTTCAGCGCGCCGCCGTCAAAGCCCCAGCCCCGTCAGCATGACGAAGGTGGCGAAGAGGATGAAATGGGTCATGCCTTCGATAGCGTTGGTCTCGCCGTCGTTAAGATTGATCGCGGCGGCAATCAAGGTGATCGTCACCATCACCGTCTGCACCGGGGTCATCGCCATGATGAATGGCTGACCGGTATAGAGTGCGATGGCCTCCATGACCGGCACCGTCAGGATCACCGTCGAGAGCGAGGCGCCCATGGCGATGTTGACCGTCGCCTGCATGCGGTTCCTGAGGGCTGCCCTCAAGGCGGTGAGAATCTCGGGGGCGGCTGAAATCGCCGCGACGACGACGGCGGTCACCGCGATCGGCGCGCCGCTGTCGCGCAGACCCTCGGTCATGAGTGTGGCCATGAACTCCGCCAGCAGGCCGATGATGACGACGCCGACCAGAATGGTGGCGATCGAGATTGCGGTCGATTCGTCGGGACCATGCTCGTCCGGACTTTCTTTCTTCCGTTCGGAGCGCGGATAGCTGTAGCTGAAGAAATAGCTGTGCTGGCCGACCTGCATGCGCAGGAAGAGGCCGTAGAGCGCAATCATCGCGACGATGGTGAAGGCGGAATAATAGTGCCATTTGTCGCCGGGCACGAATTCCGGCACGATCATCGAGATGCCGATGGCGGTGAGGATCATCACGCCGTAGGTCTTGCCCGAATTGTCGTTGTAGGGCTGTTCACCATGCTTGAGGCCGCCGAGCAGGGCGGCGAGACCCAGAATGCCGTTGATATCGAGCATCAGGGCGGAATAGATCGTGTCGCGCACCAGTGCCGGCGAACTCTCGCCGCTCATCATGATGGCGAGGATGATGACCTCGACGGCGACGGCCGACAGCGTCAGGATCATCGTGCCATAGGGATCGCCAACCTTGACGGCGAGCAGCTCGGCGTGATGGGCAACTCGGATCGAGGCGAGAACGATGGTGCCGACCAGGGCGGCGGCCGCGATCAGGGCGATGCCGCGTCCCATCTCGATCACCGCGTGTTCCAAGAAATAGGCGATCGCTGCAACGACAAGTGCCGCGACCAGAAACTTCTCTTCTTTCAAGCGTGATGCAATCCCCAAGCTTCAGCTCCTGTCCCGATCCATGCGTTTTATCTAAGTCACTGATTCCGCATATCAAGCAAGCATCGATCCAGTCCCATTTGCAGTCTTCGGCGTTTAATGGAATACTGATGTCATCGGGGCCGAAAAGCAGATCGCGGCGTCCTCGAATTCTCGTCAAGCGGCCGCGATGATCCGGATCCTGTCCGGAAGCGTGCGAATGCGCAACAAGAAGATGAGGAGGTGAATGATGATCAAGGTGGTCTACGAAGTCGTGCCGCATGACGGCGGTTGGGCCTACCGGCTCGGAGGCGTCTATTCCGAGGCATTCCCGACCCATGCCGAGGCAGTGGAAGCTGCGCGTATCGTCGCGGCCGAACAGCAGGTCGGCGGCGATTCCGCCGAGATCAGTTGGCAGGACGAGAACGGCAAGTGGCATGAGGAATATGCCGAAGGCGGCGACCGGCCGGAAACCGAGGTGGTGGACGGCCAGTGGAAGGACCGCTCGGCCGAGGCCTCGCAAGGCATCTGAAGCCTAATCGTCGTCCGTTAAGCCCCGCGCGACGATCGCGTCGACGAATTCGCGCTTATGCGCAGTATAGCGATTGCCGTCCATCCTGAATTCGGCTGCCAGCCTGCGTTTGAGCGCGGCATAATCGGCCGCCGCCTGCGGATGCATGATGAGATAATCCCGAAAAGCGAGCCTGTTTCGATGCGTGCCATTGCCGAGCAGGCAGAGGTAGACGCGCTCCCGCGGCACGGAACCTCGTGATAAAAATGCCCAGACCTCGTCGTCGTAACGATTGCCGCGCGGTTCGTAGCCTTCTGCCAGAAGCACATCGGTGGCATCCTCGATGTGCCCGAGGCCGGGAAGAACGATGTCGATATCGATCAGCGGTTTGGCACTCATGCCCGATATGGACGTGCTGCCGATGTGGTCGATGGAGAGCGCCTGCGGCAGCAAGACGAGTAACCTGTCGCGGATGCGCCGAAACGCCTCTGGCCATTGCGGATCGTAGGGCACGAGTTCAACCGGATCGTGGGTCATCATCTTCTTCCGCTACAGCGCCGCGCGTCCGATAGGACAGGTTCTAAAGCGCGTCGCGATCTTCAGATTCGCCCCTCGCGCTTTAGGTCTTTGTTTTTACGCATGTCGTTAGCGCAAAACCGCTGAACACTTTTGCGCGACATGCTTTAGATGCTCAATCACGTTGAATTTGCGCAAGATTCTTTGCGAAAATCGATTCCGGATTTGGAGCTTATGTGCTGGTCGAATATCGGTGATAGTCCTGAAGCCCCTTGACCAGTGCGTCGAAGGTGGCGCGACAGCGCGGCGAGGTCTTCAGGCTCTCATGCATCGCCACCCACGTGCCGAGCGGTAGGCCGAAAGCATCGGGTAGCACGTGCACCAGATCGGGGTTTTCACGTGCAAGCCCGACTTGGCAGAGGCCGATGCCGACGCCGGCGCGGACCGCGGCAAGCTGGGCGAGATTGCTGTCGGTCCTGTAGGAGAAGTGGATGCCGGGAACCGCGTAGCGCTTCATCACCATACGGACATAGGCCGTCTGCCGGTCGAAGCCGATGAGCCGGTGGTTTGCGAGGTCAGCCAAGGTTTGCGGAATGCCGTATCGTTCGAGATAGCGGCGATGGGCATGGAAGCCGAGCGGGATATCGCCAATGCGACGCACGACGAGCGCACCCTGCTGCGGCTCGGCCATGCGCACGGCGATATCGGCCTCGCGGTTCACCAGGTCCTCTATCGTATCGGAAGCCGACAGCTCGATCTGGAGTTCGGGATATGTCTCCTGCAGCCGTCCAAGAAGCCCAGGCAGCACTTCGATGGCGATGACCTCGCTGGCGCTGATCCTGACGGTTCCAGCCACGCGATCGCGCTCGCCGGATGCGGTGCGCAAAAGGGCGGCACTGGTTGCCGCCAGCGTCTCGGCATAGGGTCTCAGCGCCAGTGCGGCGTCGGTCGGCAATAGCCCGTTCGGGGATCGAGTGAAGAGTTCGGCGCCGATTGCCATTTCCAGTGCGTCGACATGACGACCTATGGTCGGCTGCGTCAGCCCCAGTTCGCGGGCGGCGGCCGAAAGCGACCCTTGCTGGAGCACGGTCAGGAAACTGCGGTAGAAATCCCAGCTCGGTTCAGCGATCATGTATTTTTGTATAGCAGCTGCATTTATTTCGTCAATTTTGTTTATCTCCTCCCGGTGGCATAGTCCTTTTATCGGATGGATGGAGATGATTGTCATGAACAGCAAAATGAACACGACGGCGCTCATTCTCGGCGCCACCGGCGGCATCGGCGGAGCGGTTGCCCGCAAGCTGCTTGCCCGCGGCTGGCGCATCCGGGCGCTCAACCGTGATGCCGCCAAGGCGTCGAGGCGCGAGCCGGCTTTCGAATGGATGCAGGGCGATGCGATGAATGCCGGCGACGTGTTGAGGGCGGCTGAAGGCGTCGACCTGATCGTCCACGCCGTCAATCCGCCCGGTTACCGCGACTGGGAAACGCTGGTGCTGCCGATGCTCGACAATAGCATTGCCGCTGCTCGCGCCGTCGGCGCGCGCATCGTGCTGCCGGGCAACGTCTACAATTTCGGCCCCGATGCCCTGCCGGCGCCGACGGAAGATAGCCCGCAGCATCCGGTGACGAAGAAGGGGCTAGTCCGTGTCGAAATGGAGAAGCGGCTGAAGGCGGCGTCGCAATCCGGCGCGGGCGTCATCATCGTCAGGGCCGGGGATTTCTTCGGTCCGGGTGCGACTGGAAACAGCTGGTTCTCATCCGGCCTGGTGACGCCGGGCAAGCCGGTCGGCACGATCAAGAATCCGGGACGGCACGGCGTCGGCCATCAGTGGGCCTATCTGCCCGACATGGCGGAAACAATCGCTCGGCTTGCCGAGCGGGCCGATTGGCTGCCGCCCTTTGCCGTCTATCATATGGAAGGCTTCTGGGATGCGGATGGCATGCAGATGGCCGAAGCCATCAAACGTGTCGCCGGCGGCAAGGCGAAAATCGGCGGCTTCCCCTGGTGGATCGTGCCGCTGGCGGCGCCGTTTGTTGCTGTGATGCGGGAGATCAGGGAGATGCGCTATCTCTGGAAGGTGCCGTTGCGGATGAGGAACGGCAAGCTGGTTGCCGAACTCGGCAAAGAGCCGCAGACGCCGATCGACGAGGCGGTCAGGGCTTCGCTCGTGGCGCTCGGCTGCCTGCCTGAATCGCATCATGACATGATGACCGGCTTGATCGCGCCTTCGCATGAGAATGCGGGTTAGGCCTCTAATTCAGCGAGGGCGAGCCGGGCGACTGTCAGAGCCGTCTCCGCCTGCCGCGTGTTTGCGTCGCCGAGGAACCAAGCGGCGGAAAGGCCGGAATAGGCCGCAATCCATCGCAGCAGCCGTTTTGACTCCAGCCGGGCCTCGGCCGAAACGACGGTGAGTTGGCGGCGGAAACGGGCGGGATCGGTGATAACAGGCAGTTCCTCATTGGCGAAGATATTGGCGAAATCGAAGCCGCGCTCGCCATGGAGCCGTTTCGGATCAATCGCCAGCCAGCCACGCGCCTCGAAGTCGAGAATGTTGTCGTGATGAATGTCGCCATGCAGGACGGTGAGGTCGCGCTGGTCGGCAAGCAGGGCGTCGGCAATCGCTGAGCAATTGGCCAGCGTGCCGCCATGTTTTTTGGCTGCCGGTTCCAGATCGCGGAACCAGTGGGTGAGGGGCACGGGATCAGGAAGCGGTTTTTCGCGCGGCGCATGCAGCCGTGCCGCCGTTCGGCAGAGGATGCGGCTCGCCTCGTCGTCCTCGCCGTTCATCGCCATGGCAAGCAGCGAGCGTTTTCCCATCGCCCTTTCCAAAAGCACGGCGTCGCCTTCCTGGGCATAGACATGGGCTGCGCCATCACCCGCCCACCATTGCATCAACAGCGCGCCGTATCGTTCGTCAATATCGGCCGCCACTTTCAGCATGGCGGGCCTGTCCTGCCAAAGGACTGGCAGCAGGCGGCTTGAATGGGTGATGATGGGTTCGCCGTCGGCAATCAGCGACCAGCGATCAAGATGGGGAGCGAACATGATGGCACCCTACAAAGACATCTCGGAAATGGAATCCCGCCTTTCGGCGGGATTCGCGTTGGCGTGGAAAGGCTCAGGCGACCTTTTCGAGGACGGGGTAATCGACATAACCCTTGGCGGTGCCGCCATAGAAGGTCGACTGGTCTGGCGTGTTGAGCGGCAAGTTCTTCGCCAGCCGTTCGACAAGATCGGGATTGGCGATGAAGGGCTTGCCGAAGGCGACGAGATCCACGCGGCCACTTTCAATGGCGTCGACCGCCAGTTCCCGGTCATAACCGTTATTGACCATCCAGTCGGCCTTGCCGCCGGCCGTTTCATAAGCCTCGCGCAACGCCTTATAGTCGAAGGACGGATTGTCGCCCTGGCGGTAGTCGCGATCACCACCGGTCTGGCCTTCGATCACATGGATATAGGCGAGATCGTATTTTGCCAGACCTTCGACGACATGGGTGAAGGTCGCCTGCGGATCGGAATCGTAGCTTTCACCCGATGGCGTCACCGGTGAGATGCGGATCGCGGTGCGGCCTGCGCCGATTTCGCTCACAACGGCATCGACGACCTCGAAGGTCAGACGGGTGCGGTTTTCCATCGAGCCGCCATATTGGTCGGTGCGCTCGTTGACGCCGTCGCGGATGAACTGGTCGAGCAGGTAGCCGTTGGCGCCATGGATCTCGACGCCGTCGAAACCGGCGTCAATCGCCGCGCGGGCGGCCTTGCGGTAATCTTCGACGATACCGGGGATTTCGGTAGTTTCGAGCGCGCGCGGCTCGGAGGTGTCGGCAAAGCTGCCGCTGCCGTCGCCGTTGACCAGATAGGTCTTGGCCTTGGCGACGCGGTCGGTCGAAGAGACCGGCTTGCCGCCGTTCGGCTGCAGCGTCGTGTGCGAGATGCGGCCGACATGCCACATCTGGACGACGATCTTGCCGCCTGCTGTATGGACCGCGTTGGTTACGCGCTTCCAGCCGTCGAGAGCCTCTTTGCTATAGAGACCGGGCACGTTGGCATAACCCTGGCCCTGATGGGTGATCGCTGTCGCTTCGGTGATGATCAGGCCAGCCGTAGCGCGCTGGCGGTAATATTCGACGTTGAGGTCGTTCGGGATGGCGCCCGGCGAGCGGTTGCGGGTGAGCGGCGCCATGACGATCCGGTTCTTGACTGTGATATCGCCGACCTTGGTGGGTTCGAAAAGCTTGGCCATGATGGTCCTTTCTTTTGCGGGAGGATCACTCGGCGGGGGCGAGGGCGGCTCGGCCCCGGGCGGAGAGATAGGTGAGCGCCGTCGCGCCGAGGCCGATCAGGGCCATTAAGGCTGCGGCGAGCGGCACGCGGGTGAGATCGAAGCCGGCATCGATGACGAGGCCGCCAACCCAGGCGCCGAGTGCATTGCCGGTGTTGAAGGCGCCGATATTAATGGTTGAAACCAGGTTCGGGGCGTCCTTGCCGAAGCTGACGACGCCGACCTGGAGCGCCGGCACGGCGGCGAAGCTTGCTAGTGCCCAGAGGAAGAGCGTGATTTCAGCCGGGATTAAGAAGCGGCTCGTATAACTGAAGACGATCGAGGTGAGGGCGATCGCGGCGAAGACGCCGGCAAGCGTCGCGCCAAGACGCCAGTCGGCAAGTTTGCCGCCGACGAGATTGCCGATGGTCAGTCCGAGGCCGATCAGGAACAGCGTCCAGGTGACGCCTTCCGGCGAAACATCGGTGACGTCGCGCAGCAACGGGGCGAGATAGGTGAAGAGGGCGAACATCGAGGCAGCGAAGAAGACGGTGGTGGAGAGCGCCAGCCACAGGCGGCCATTCCTGAGCGCCGCGATTTCGCGCAGGATACTGCCGTTTTCCGGCTGCTTATCCCTGGGCAGGATGGCGATCAGGCCGAGAATGGTGACGACGCCGATGACGGTGACGACCCCAAAGGTGGCGCGCCAGCCATAGGCTTGGCCGATTGCGGTGCCGAGCGGTACGCCGAGAACGTTGGCAAGCGTCAGGCCGGTAAACATCAGTGCGACTGCGCGGGCCTTGCGGTCTTCGGCGACGAGCCCGGCGGCAACGACCGAACCGATGCCGAAGAAGGCGCCGTGGCAAAGCGCGGTCACGACGCGGGCGATCATCAGCACCCAGTAGTCGCTCGCCAGCGCGCAGAGCAGGTTGCCAGCGATGAAGAAGGCCATCAGCGCGATCAGGGCGGTGCGGCGCTTCAGCTTCGCAGTCGAAACAGCCATTACCGGGGCGCCGATGGCCACCGCCAGCGCATAACCGGTCACCAGCCATCCGGCCTGCGGGATACTGACCGAGAGATCGGCGGCGACCTCGGGCAACAGACCCATGATGACGAATTCGGTGGTGCCTATCGCAAACGAGCTCAAGGCGAGAACGAGGAGGGCGAGGGGCATTCTAAAGGTCCTGCGTCAGTTGCTTCAGGAAGGCGGCGATCGTTTCTTCGTTGCGTTTGTAGAAAATCCACTGTCCCACACGTTTTGTGCTTACGAGGCCGGCGCGGTGCAGCGTTCCCAAATGGGCCGAGACCGTCGACTGCGACAGGCCGCAGCGCTCGAACTGGCTGGCGCAGACGCCCATTTCGAAAGGATGCTCCTGCGAGGGGAAATGTTGCTCTGGATTTTTCAGCCAGTTCAGAATTTCCATCCGGGTCGGATGGGCGAGTGCCTTGATGATCTCGTCTTTTTCCATCGTTATTCACCGAACTATAAATCGTGTTCTATCGATATATCGATCGTTGGACGTCGATATGCAAATCACGGAGGCGTGAGGCGGCGAGTTTTATGGATTGAGTAAATTTTGGGCAAAAAAAGAGGGCCACCGGAAAACCAGGGCCCTTATAATTGTGAAGGTCAAAAACCTCCAGAGGGGAACAGCTAATGCGGTGGTACTGGGAGAGAAACCACAAGATGCATCAGCTGAGAGGGATATGGTGCTTCCTTGGGCAGGTTTCAATGCTTTTTTGTGCATATCTGCTATGCGCCGCACAAATTTTTTGCGGTGCGGCATTTCCCGAGGAGGCAAGGCAAAAAAAGAGGGCCACTGGAAAACCAGGGCCCTTTATAAGTGTGAAGGTCAAAAACCTCCAGAGGGGAACAGCTAATGCGGTGGAACTGGGAGGAAAAGCCACCATGTGCATCAGCTATAAGCGATATGGTGGTTTAATGTGCAAACGGCAACCCTTATTTGTGCATGCCAGTTATGCGCATTCCGCATAGTATGGAAATCATTCTATAAATCTGGCTCAAAAGTTCCAGTTTCTGGCCTTGCTGACGATGAAATCGCGAAAAGCTTTCAGCTTGGCGGCGTTCTTGATCTCGTCGGGATAGCAGAAATAGGTGTCGAAGGAGGGAACGTCGGCATTGATCGCCAACTGAATCAGGCCTGGGTCGCGGCCGACGATGTAATCCGGCAGGCAGGCGACACCGATGCCGAGGAGGGCGGCGCGCTTGATCGAGGTCTGGCTGTTGATCTGCAGATGCGGGATTCGCTTGTTGTCTGACGAACGGCCGGCGACCTCTAGCCAGTTGACGTCGAGCAGGTAACTCGGTGCCGGCTCGCCGAAAGTGATGATGCGGTGATTGTCGAGATCCTCGATCTTCTGCGGCTCGCCATGGCGATTGATGTAGGAGGGGGCCGCATAGACGTGCATGTGCACGGTGAACAGTTTGCGCTGGATGAGGTCGGATTGCTGCGGCTGGCGCAGGCGGATTGCGCAGTCGGCATGGCGCATGTTCACGTCTACTTCCTCATTGTCGAGGATCAGCTGGATCTGTACGTCGGGATAGAGCTGCAGGAATTCCTGGATCTTGTCCGTCAGCCAGCCTTGCCCGAGGCCGACCGTCGTGGTGACGCGCAGCTTGCCGGACGGCGTCTCATTGGTCTCGGTGAGCTGCATCTTCACCGTTTCAAGCTTCAGCAGCACGTCATGGGCAGTGCGGTACAGCAGCTCACCCTGTTCCGTCAGGATCAGGCCGCGCGCATGGCGATGAAACAGCTTGGTGCCGACATCCTGCTCCAGCGCGCTGACCTGGCGGCTGATGGCGGATTGGGACAGATGCAGTTTGTCCGCCGCGTGCGTGAACGAACCCGCCTCGGCAGCTGCGTGAAAAATACGCAGCTTGTCCCAATCCAATGGCATTCCCCCACCCCTCATGCCGATCTTACTCCGCGGCCACGGCGACGGGCATGTGGCCCGTCAGGTATCGCTCGGCTTCAAGCGCTGCCATGCACCCCAGGCCGGCGGCAGTGATCGCCTGGCGGAACGTATCGTCGGTCACGTCGCCGGCGGCATAGACCCCCTCCAGGCTGGTCGCGGTCGAATCCGGCGCGGTCCAGAGATAACCATTGTCCTTCAGCTTCAGTTTGTCCTTGAAGAGCTCGGTTGCCGGCGCATGGCCGATGGCAACGAAGACGCCGTCGATTACCATCTCGGTGATCGCGCCGGTCCTGACGTCACGCAGGCGCGCGCCGGAGACGGATTGCGGCATCGGCGGCTTGGCCGGCGTGCCGGTGATTTCGGCCACTTCGGTGTTCCACAGCACCTTGATATTATCCTTGGAGAACAGGCGTTCCTGTAGGATCTTCTCGGCCCGGAAAAAGTCGCGGCGGTGAACCAATGTCACCGACTTGGCGATGTTGGAGAGATAAAGCGCCTCCTCGACCGCGCTGTTGCCGCCGCCGACCACGATCACATCCTTGTTGCGATAGAAGAAACCGTCGCAGGTGGCGCAAGCCGAAACGCCGAAGCCCTGGAAATGCTGCTCGCTCTCGATGCCGAGCCACTTGGCCTTGGCGCCGGTGGCGATGATCAGCGTATCAGCGGTCCAGACCTGGCCGCTGTCGGTGCGGGCGACGAAGGGACGCTGGTTCATGTCGACTTCGGTCACGACGTCGTTGACGATCTCGGCGCCGACATGTTTTGCCTGCTGCAGCATCTGTTCCATCAGCCAGGGACCCTGGATCGGATCGGCAAAGCCCGGATAATTCTCCACATCGGTGGTGATCATCAGCTGGCCGCCCTGTTCGAGACCGGCGATCAGAACCGGTTTCAGCATGGCGCGCGCGGCATAGACCGCGGCGGTATAGCCTGCGGGTCCGGAACCGATGATGAGCACCTTGGTGTGGCGGGCGGGCATGTCATTTCCTTTCGACTGGCAGGATGGCGGCGGCTAAGTGGCGATTGCGGCCGTTTCGCGGTCCATGGGCCATTTATGAACGTCCAATGCTTTTATTCAAGGGCAGCCTTGCGTTACCAACAAGGCAAATCGCCCGGATGTGCAAGAATCCGTCATCGGCGTGAAACATTCTTGCGTATTCCGCCGCTTTATATAGAAGCTCCCCGCGGAGAATTAAAGAAAGGCAATGATGTGGGTCGCGCCGAACTCGACGTCATCGACATAAAGATCCTCCGGGAGCTGCAGGCCGACGGCCGCATGACCAATGTGGAGCTTGCCGATCGCGTCGGCATCTCGGCGCCGCCATGCCTGCGCCGGGTGCGCAAGCTCGAGGAAGCGGGCATCATCGAGGGTTACCACGCGATGCTGAACAGCCCGCGGCTCGGCTTCGACCTCGTCGCTTTTTGCATGGTCGGCCTCAAGCACCAGTCGGAAGGCAATCTCAAGGCCTTCGCCGCCGCCACCACCGAATGGCCGCTGGTGCGCCAGGCCTGGATGGTCTCGGGCGACAGCGATTTCCTGCTGCATTGCGTGGCCGAGAACCTCACCCGCTTCCAAGATTTCGTCATCGAGGTTCTGACCGCGAACGAACACGTCGACACCGTGCGCACCATGCTGACGATCCGGCAGGTGAAGAAGCTCGGGCTGGTGGAAGTCTGACGCGACGTCGGACTTTATTCCCGCTTATTTGCGAGCGGCATAGCCACCCCGGTTGATACCGTGGCGCTGAAGCTTGTCGTAGAACGTCTTTCTCGGAATGCCGAGTGCCTCGATGGTGCGACGCACGTCGCCATCATTGGCCGACAGCGCGTCGCGGATGATCTCCGCCTCGTACCGTTCCAGCCGTTCGGGAAGCGTGGCGTCCGTCGGCTGCGGAGTGGCCGCCGGCGCTCCACCTTCGACGCCAAGCACGACGCGTTCGGCATAATGCGAAAGTTCGCGGACATTGCCCGGCCACGAATGCGAGGCGAGATGTCGCCGCACTCCCTCTGAAAGTGGCGGGACATCACGGCGAAAGCGTTCTGCGGCGCGGGCGGCGAAGTGGGAAAACAGCAGCGGAATGTCGTCGCGGCGTTCTCGCAGCGGCGGAATGGAGATCGTCACGACATTCAGCCTGTAATAGAGATCCTCGCGAAATTCCCCCCGCACAGCGGGATCCCCGAGGTCGATCTTGGCAGCCGCGACGACGCGCAGATCGACCGGGCGTACCTCATTGGTGCCGAGCGGCGTGATCTCGCGCATCTCCAGCACCCTCAACATCTTGACCTGCGTGGCAACAGGCATGCTCTCGATCTCGTCGAGGAAAAGCGTGCCGCCGCCTGCATGTTCGATGCGGCCGGTGCGGCGCTTTTGGGCGCCGGTAAAGGCGCCGGCCTCGTGGCCGAACAACTCGCTTTCGATGACGGTTTCGGGCAGGGCGCCGCAGTTCAGCGCCACGAAATTGCCCTTCCGGCGGTGGCTCCACTGATGCAGGATCTGAGCAACCACTTCCTTGCCGCTGCCCGTCTCGCCGGCAACAAGCACGTCGACATCGGTATCGGCGATGTGGCGAAGAATTCTTCTCAAATTTTCCATGACAGGCGTCTGGCCGATCAGCGGCGAATTCTCCTGCGCATCCTCGGCAGCTTTGCGCAGCATGCGGTTTTCCAGGATAAGCCGCCGCTTCTCGCTGGCGCGACGAACGCTTTGGACGAGCCGATCGGCTGCGAAGGGCTTGGCGATGAAGTCATAAGCACCGTCTTGGATTGCCTGAACCGCCATCGGAATATCGCCGTGTCCTGTCATCAGGATCACCGGCAGGTCAACGTCCATGGTCTGCAGCGTGGCGAAGAGTTGCAGCCCGTCGATCTCCGGCATGCGGATATCGGTGACGATGGAGCCGGCAAAGTCGGCTGACAGGTCGGCCAGCGCGGCCTTCGCTCCCTCATAGGCGAAAACGGAGAATCCGGCGAGTTCGAGCGTCTGGGCGGTGGCGCGGCGCAGATCCTTGTCGTCGTCGATCAGGGCAACGGGCATCATTGTGGCCATGACCTCAAGCCTTCCTCAGATGAACGATGAACCGGGTTCCACTGCTGTCGCTGGCGACCTCCATCCGGCCGCCGTAATCGCCGACAATATCCTTGGAGATGACCAGCCCCAGGCCGAGACCGCTTTCCTTCGAGGTATTGAACGGCGTGAACAGGCCCTTGCGGATATCCGGCGGAATACCGGGGCCGTTGTCGGCGACCGTCACCGTTACCATGTCTGCATCGGCTGATGTCCTGACCTCGACACGACCCTCTCCGGCCTTCGGCGCCACCGCCTCCAGGGCGTTCTGAAGCAGATTGATGAGCACCTGCTCGAGACGGATGCGGTTTCCCATGACCCGCAGTTCGGCCGGGGGCAGGTCGATGTCGAGCGTATCCATGCGACCGGCAAACCGGCTGCGCAACAGCATCACCGCGCCCTCGATCACATCCTTCAATCCTGTGGGCTCGGCGCTGCCGCGACCCTTTCGGGCAAAACTCTTCAGCTCCTCGGTGATCGAACCTATGCGCTCCGTCAAAGCCGCGATGCTTTCGAGATTTTCACCGGCAGGTGCGGCCTGCCCGCGAGCGAGGAAGGTGCGGGCGTTGTCCGCATAGGCACGGATGGTCGCCACCGGCTGGTTGATCTCATGAGCGACGCCGGCGGCCACCTGACCGAGAATTGCCAGCCGGTTGGCCTGCACCAGATCCTGCTGCACGGCCTGCAGCCGCTGTTCGGTGCTCTTATGGCCGATGATTTCAGCCTGCAGCCGATCGCGCGCCTGGCTGAGATCCAGGGTCCGCTCGGCGACGCGCCGTTCCAACTCCTCTCGCGCCTGCTGTTCTCCGAAAATCCGCAAGGTGATCGCATGGCGCCGGCGCAGCAGAAACGCTGCTCCCGCCAGCAGCGGCAAGAGTATGAGCAAGGCCAGCATACGGGCTTCGCGAATTCCCGCATCGATGGATGGCCCAAGCGCCACGAGATGCTGCAGCTGCCAGCCGGTTGCAGGAACCGGCATCCCGACATCGAGAAACCTGGTTTTTCCGGCATCGCCGGGCATGACGATCTCAGCGACATCAAGGCCGTCGCCGAGGTTCCGGACGAAATCCAGCGGCAGGGGCTGAAGCGGTGCAGCGCCGAATTGAAGGCTTTCGCGGATCGCGGTCAACCGGTCTTCGGCGATCCGACCGATCGTCATGAACCGCCATGATGGAATACTGGTGATCAGAACAATGCCGCGCTCGTCAACGACGTAGGACGGGGTGTTCGAGGCATTCCAATCCGCCTCGACGTCGTCGAATTCGACCTTGACCACAACGACACCCAGCAGGCCATTGCTGCTCGAAATCCGCTGGGAGATATAGAGACCCGGTTTTTTGCTGACCGTGCCGAGCGCGAAGTGCTCGGCCTGTCCTCTTTCGGCCGCGCCTCGAAAATACTCCCGGAAGCGGTAATCATTGCCGACGAAACTCGTCGGTTCGCGCCAGTTGCTGGCCGAAACAGCCATGCCGTCCTTGTCGATGACATAGATGACGGCAGCCTTCGTGCCCGCCGCCAGCTTTTCCAGCTTCTGACTGAGCCGCTCGAACGTGCCGGCATCGTTTCCCGCCAGTGCCGCGGCGAGTGCAGCGTCCTGCGACAGCACGAAGGGCAGGGCCCGGTATTTCTCAAGAACGGTGCGCAGCAAAGCCGCATTCAGCCTCGCATCCATGCGGGCCTGTTCCTCAAGGGCAGCCTCCGCCCGGTGCCGGCCGATCTCGCCGCCGGCCCAGAGACTTGCGACGACGGCAAGCAGTGCGATCACCGCATAGGCCCACCACATCCGGCGGATGCGGTGGTGCAGAGACAGGGCAGGCCACAGCCTTTGCGAGACAGACAAGGACATGGCGGATTTGTGCATTTTTCTGCACTGGATGCAAATGGATTTGTGCGGATTTCCGCATTTGTCCATGAGTGCGCCGGGCCTTCTGAAATTTTTATTTAAAAAAATCAAAAGGTTATAAAAACACTCGAAACTGGCACGGTGATTGCGAAGGAAATGGCAACAACGGCTGAGCTGTTGGATTGAAGCGAAGGCTCGGGAGGCCGGAGTTCGTTCCGGACGAGCCATAGGAGGATATCATGATCGCAGCACCATTCGATGCAGTCGCAGACAGCAAGGGCAAAAAGAAGCCCTTTTACACCCATCTTTACGTTCAGGTTCTTGCGGCCATCGCCGCCGGTATCGTTCTCGGCCATTTCTACCCCGAACTCGGCGCCCAGCTGAAACCGCTTGGTGATGCCTTCATCAAGCTCGTCAAGATGATCATCGCGCCGGTCATCTTCCTGACGGTAGCGACCGGCATTGCCGGCATAAGCGACCTTAAGAAGGTCGGCCGCGTTGCCGGCAAGGCGATGTTGTACTTCCTAACCTTCTCGACGTTGGCGCTGGTCATCGGCATGATCGTCGCCAATGTCGTCCAGCCCGGCGCCGGCATGAACATCGATCCGGCTTCGCTGGATCCCGCCGCCGTCGCCACCTTTGCCTCGAAGGCGCACGAGCAGAGCATCGTCGGCTTTCTGACCAACATCATTCCGACGACGATCGTCGGCGCTTTTGCCGATGGCGACATTCTGCAGGTGCTGTTCTTCTCGGTGCTGTTCGGCATCGCGCTGGCTATGGTCGGCGAAAAGGGCGAGCAGGTCGTCAATTTCCTCAATGCCCTGACGGCTCCGGTCTTCAAGCTCGTCGCCATCCTCATGAAGGCCGCCCCGATCGGCGCTTTCGGCGCCATGGCCTTCACCATCGGCAAGTATGGCATCGGATCGATCGCCAACCTCGCCATGCTGATCGGCACCTTCTACCTCACCTCGCTGCTCTTCGTCCTCGTCGTTCTCGGCGCCGTCGCCCGCTATAACGGCTTCTCGATCTTGGCGCTGCTGCGCTATATCAAGGAAGAGCTGCTGCTGGTTCTCGGCACCTCGTCTTCGGAGGCCGCACTTCCGGGGCTGATGAACAAGATGGAAAAGGCCGGCTGTAAGCGCTCGGTCGTCGGTCTCGTGATCCCGACCGGCTATTCCTTCAATCTCGATGGCACCAACATCTATATGACGCTGGCGGCCCTGTTCATTGCCCAGGCAACCGGCATCAATCTCTCCTGGGGTGACCAGATCCTGCTGTTGCTGGTCGCGATGCTGAGCTCGAAGGGTGCGGCTGGTATCACCGGCGCCGGCTTCATCACGCTTGCCGCCACACTTTCCGTCGTGCCCTCCGTGCCGGTCGCCGGCATGGCGCTCATCCTCGGCATCGACCGCTTCATGTCGGAATGCCGGGCGCTGACCAACCTCGTCGGCAATGCCGTGGCGACGATCGTCGTGGCGCGTTGGGAAAACGAGTTGGATACCGCGCAGCTTGCCAGAGCGTTGGGCGGCCAGACCGGTGAGGATATTTCGGCCGCAGGTTTCCAGCCCGCCGAATAACCAGTCACTTCATCGCATCTACGGAGCGGCCCGTTATTCGACGGGCCGTTTCTCTTTCTGCATCAGCGGTTATTGTCGCCAAGAAGCCGGTCGTAAACGGCGCCGATCGCACTCGCTTCCTTCTCCAGCGCGAAGTGCGCCCTGACATGACGCAGTGCATTCTCGCCATGCGCGATCGCCAGACCGGGATCTGCGATATAGGGGGCGATGGCCCGAGTCAGCGCCTTGCCATCGCCGGCGGCGATCACCGCCCCTGTCTCGCCCGTGACGACGAGTTCGGAATAGGCGCCCGCGTCCGATGCCACGACGGCAGTGCGCGAGGCCATGGCTTCGAGTGGCGTCAGGCCGAAGCCCTCGTTTCTGGAGGGGGCGACGTAAAGCGTCAGGCGGCGATACCAGACCTTGATATCAGGCACTTCGCCGAGGAAGAGGATACGGTCGCTAAGCCCGGCGGCGGCGACATCGGCCTTGAGCCTGTCTGCGAATGCCGTGTGCTCCGCCGTTACCCGGCCGGAGACGACCGCCGTCCACTCGGGATGCTGCGGCAAGAGTTCGATCATCGCCTGCACGAAAAGATCGGTGCCCTTCTGATGGCGCACGCGGCCGAAGCAGCCGACGAGATGGCGGCCGGGCAGACCGGCAGCGGCGATGCCGTCGTCTGTCGTTTCCGGCGGATGGAACAGGGCAAGGTCGACGCCGTGCTGGATGACCGTGTGCGGCACCTCGAGGAACGAGCCGGAACGGTCGCTGGTCGCGATAACAGCGTCCATGCGGCGGATCAGCCATTTCGTATAGGCGGTATGGCGGCGTTGGGCGGCCGAGGTGAAAAGCAGCTTCAGCTGCATGCGCAGGAGATGGCGAAGCATTATGCCGACGGCCATCTCGTTGTTGCGGCGGGCGTGCCAGACGCGCTGGCGCCGGCGCGCCGGCTGGCGCCAGAGGCCGAGGAGCTGTGACCATCTCAGTTTCGGCAGGCCCTCCGGCAGGCCGGGACCGAGAGTTGCGATCCTGATGCCGAGCCGGATCTGGCAGGGGATGAGCTGGACGATGGTCGAGGTGACGCCGGAGAGCCGGCGCTTGAAATTGGGCGCGATGATCTCGACGTCACGAATGTCCGGCACGGGAGGGGTCTCGTATCTGGCGGCCAATCAGCCCCAGGAAACCTGGAGGATTTCGTAGGCCTTGGCGCCGCCGGGCGCATTGACCTCGATGGAATCGCCGACCTCCTTGCCGATCAGCGCACGGGCGATCGGGGAGGAGATGGAGATGCGGCCGGCCTTGACGTCGGCTTCCTGGTCACCGACGATCTGGTAGGTCTTTTCTTCCTCGGTGTCCTCGTCGACGAGCTTCACCTTGGCGCCGAACTTGATCTTGTCGCCCGACATCTTCGTCAGGTCGATGACCTCGGCGCGCGCCGTCAGGTCTTCCAGTTCGCTGATGCGGCCTTCATTGTGGCTCTGGGCTTCCTTGGCGGCGTGATATTCGGCGTTTTCGGAAAGGTCGCCATGGGCACGGGCTTCGGCGATCGCCTCGATGATTCGAGGGCGCTCCTCCTGCTGACGCCAGCGCAGTTCTTCCTGCAGCTTGACGAAGCCACCCGGTGTCATTGGTACCTTTTCAACCATTTTTCTGTCCTTCACTCCTTGTATCCACGCAGTTAGGCGCAAACACAAAAGAAAACAGGTCCCGAAGGGGAGCTTCGGAACCGTGCCACAATCCTAGTTAAGTGCTTATAGCAGATCGCCAAGGCCGATTTCCAGAAAATTCGGATAAACGAAATGCGAGCCGCCGCGACAGCGGGTCGTCCGTCGCAAAAACCGGCAAAAGATCGGACCACCGCGGTTGACTTTGTTCTAAGGAACATATAGTGAACATTCTAATGAAGAAGTCGCTAACAGAACGCTTGGCCATCCTTTCCGACGCAGCGAAATATGATGCTTCCTGCGCGTCCAGCGGCACGGTGAAACGCGATTCGGCGGCAAGCGGCGGGCTCGGCTCGACCGAGGGGTCCGGCATCTGCCATGCCTATGCCCCGGATGGGCGATGCATTTCGCTTCTCAAAATATTGCTGACCAATTTCTGCGTCTACGACTGCGCCTATTGCGTCAATCGTTCGTCGAGCAATGTCGAACGGGCGCGCTTCACGCCCGAGGAGGTCATCTGGCTGACGCTGGAATTCTACCGCCGCAACTATATCGAAGGCCTGTTTCTTTCCTCGGGCATTATTCGTTCGTCCGACTACACGATGGAAGAGATGGTCCGCATCGTCCGCGAACTGCGTGTGACGCATAATTTTAGCGGCTATATCCATTTGAAATCAATCCCCGAAGCATCGCCGCGTCTTATCGAGGAGGCGGGACTCTATGCCGACCGGCTGTCGCTCAATATCGAGTTGCCGACGGATAACGGCATCAGCCGCTTTGCGCCGGAAAAGAAACCCGCCAATATCCGCCGATCAATGGGCGATCTCAGGCTGAAGATCGAAGCCGCCGGCGAACCGACGCTGCAGACAAAGAAGCGTCAGCGTTTCGTGCCGGCCGGCCAGAGCACGCAGATGATCGTTGGCGCCGACGGAGCGAACGATGCGACGATCCTGGCGACCAGCGGCAGGCTTTACAGCAGCTACGGCCTGAAGCGTGTCTATTATTCCGCATTCAGCCCGATCCCGGATTCGTCCAAAAACCTGCCGCTGATCAAACCGCCGCTGATGCGCGAACACCGGCTCTATCAGGCCGACTGGCTCTATCGATTCTATGGTTTCGGCATCGATGAGATCACCGCCAACCAGGTGGGCGGCATGCTCGATCTTAACCTCGACCCCAAACTTGCCTGGGCGCTCGCCAACCGCGCCGATTTTCCCGTCGATATCAACAGGGCCGAGCGCGAGCGGTTGCTGCGTGTGCCGGGTCTCGGGACCAAGACCGTCAAAGCGATCGTTTCGGCACGCCGGTTTCGTCGCCTGCGGCTCGACGATCTCTCGCGGCTCGGCGTGTCGATCAAGAAGGTCCAATCTTTCATCTCGGCGGAAGGCTGGTCGCCGCGCCGGCTGATCGACCGGCCGGACCTTCGCGCCATGTTCGAGCCGAAACCCGAACAATTGTCGTTGCTGTGATGCGCCGGGTCGTGCTTGCAGGACGGGGCGAGCTTGCCGAATGGCGCGATGCCGCGCGCGCTTTTGCCGCCGCCGGCATATTGCCTGATGAAATCGATTGGCGCGAAAAAGCCGCGGAGCCGGATCTTGCATTTCAACGCGACGCCATGCCGCCGACGCCTGCGATAACACGCAAGCCAATGACGGTGCCGCCGGCCTTCATCGAGCTGGCGGAAACGGTTCTCTGCCATTCCGATCCGGCACGGTTCTCGTTGCTTTACCGACTGCTCTGGCGACTGCAACTGGACCGGCAATTGCTGGAAGTGGCCTCCGACGAGGACGTCGTGCGGGCCCGGCTGATGGCGAAAAACGTTCGGCGTGACGCGCACAAGATGACCGCTTTCGTCCGCTTCAAGGAGGTTGGTGCCGCAACGGCAGATCGTCGAAAATTCCTCGCCTGGTTTGAGCCGGACCACCATATCGTCCGGCGCACGGCGCCCTTCTTCCAGCGCCGTTTCACCGACATGGATTGGCTGATCGTCACGCCCAAGGGGTCGGCCGCCTGGGACGGCGAGCGGCTGACGATGAGCAACGCGCCATGCGAGAAGCCCAATCTCACCGATGCCACCGATGAACTCTGGCGCACCTACTATGCCAGCATCTTCAACCCGGCGCGATTGAAGCTGAAGGCGATGCAAGCGGAAATGCCAAAAAAATATTGGAAGAACCTGCCGGAGGCCGACCTCATCCCCGGGCTGATCGCATCGGCGGAGAGCAAGGTGCGGGCCATGGCCGCGCGCGAGGCGACGCAATCGCTGCCCTTTCACGACCGCCTGCAGGACGCGGCGCGCAATATCCCTGCCGAACCCGAGGCGCCGGCCGGCACGCTGGAAGCGTTGCGCGCGGAAGCTGACGTCTGCACCCGCTGCCCGCTTCATGCCAAGGCGACGCAGACCGTCTTCGGGGAGGGACCGCGCGATGCAGAGGTGATGTTCGTCGGCGAGCAGCCGGGCGACCAGGAGGATATAGCAGGACGCCCCTTCGTCGGTCCGGCCGGCCGGCTCCTCGACCAGGTGATCGCCGAGGCGGGCATCGACCGCTCGACGCTTTACGTTACCAATGCCGTCAAGCATTTCAAATATGAGCCGCGCGGCAAACGCCGTATCCACCAGAAGCCTAATATGGGCGAGGTAAAGCACTGCCGCTGGTGGCTCAATCTGGAGATGGGGCTGGTCGAGCCGAAGCTCATCGTTGCCATGGGGGCAACGGCGCTCGCGGCGCTGACCGATGTCAAACAGCGCCTGCAAGATGTCAGGGGGAAAGCAATGGCGATCGATGGAGGACGCACGCTCTTCGTGACGGTGCATCCATCCTATCTGCTGCGTATCCCCGACGAGCGGCTGAAGGCGGAGGAGCTCGCGCGATTTCGCGAGGACATGATGAAAATTCAGCGGCTTATGACAGCCGCCGAATAAATTGATTCCGCTTGAGCTGCCGCCACCGCTCATCGAGCGATGGCGCTGTCTCTTTGTTCTTAGGCAATTCCGGACGCAAAACCGCGGCACTCTTTTGCTGGAATTGCTCTAACAGGCTGCTGAAAAACCCACTGGCTTTTGGGCTGGACACATGATTCCATCTTGCAAGTGATTTCGAGGGAATTTGGATGCGCGGCGGGGATGATCGGACGGGGTCGCTGTTTTCGTATGTCGACCTT